>JBJEMQ010000259.1:0-2737 GCA_051879755.1 Coprococcus sp.
GGATTATGATGTATCAGAGGAACGTCTGTCAGGATTTGTAAAGGAGATGGAAAGAAGAGGTCTTGCTGTTTCAGAGGATCATATTTTCTATGGTAATTTTTGGTATAACAGTGGCGAGGATTTGGCAGATAAGATTGCTTTTGGTGAAGTTCCTATGCCGGATGCTGTTATATGCGCCAGTGATCATATGGCTATTGGTGTTGCAAACCGTTTAATAAAACAGGGAATAGATGTGCCTGGTGATATTATTGTAACTGGTTTTGATGCAACTGCAGAAGCTGCAATTAATGATTTGTCAATTACAACATACAGACCTGACGTAGATATTGCAGCTATCAAGGCAGTAAATGAGATACGAAAAAGAATAGAACCTGATGCATATTTTGATGATGCTTCAAATCTTTTCGGCGATGGCTTGAGGATATGTGCAAGCTGTGGGTGCCAGGAAAATGTTGCATATGTAAAAAGCAGATTAAATGATTCATTATATAATGTACATCAGAATTTTTATGACAGCTCTATACAGGAAAAAGTAGGAATAAGCAGGCTTTTGGAAAGCTATATGTATGAAGACCTGACAAATACTATGGAGCCTGAGGAGTGCCTAAAGAAGATTTACCGCAGTACTTTTTTGATTAAACCATTTAGTCATTGCTATCTATGCCTGCGGGAAGACTGGCTTGATATTGAGGAAGGAACTGAAGACAGATACCCAGACCGTATGAAAATAGTTATCAAGTCTACTTCACATGAAGACATGGATGTAATGTTAGAAGGGGATTATGCAACAGATTCTTCAGAAGAGATTTTTGATATAAGAAAAATGCTTCCACAGATTTATGAAGAACATGAGGAAGCATCAGTATTTTATTTTGCTCCGGTACATTTTATAGGTGATTCGCTGGGATATTTTGTTTTACAATGTTCTCTGGGACAGGAGCATAAAATAAATCATGTATTCAGAAACTGGGTACGATATGTAAATAATGCGTTGAAGATGATTGCTGTCCAGAATAAGCTTCGTGTATTTTCAGAACGTGATGCTATGACAGGTTTATATAACCGTAGAGGAATGAATGCTAAACTGGAAAAAATATTCAAAAATGCAAATCAGGACAAATATTTATTTGCATGTGTTATAGATATGGATGGCCTGAAAAACATTAATGACGTGTATGGTCATGAAGAGGGAGACGATGCTATAGTTATAGTAGCCAATATGGTAAAGACAATAACTAAAAGTGACGAGTTGTGTATACGTGCCGGTGGTGATGAATTTTATATTATTGGAATAGGCGATTATTCTGAAGAAGAAGGAAAGAAACGTAGTGAACAACTGACACAACTGGCTCACGATTATAATATAAGTTCTGCAAAGAAATATGAGATATCTGCCAGTATAGGATATTGTATGCAGCCATATACTTCAGAGAATCAATTGAAAGATGTGCTTTATATAGCAGACCAGAGAATGTATGAGAGTAAAGTTTTGAGAAAAAAACAAAGATTAAATTAGGAATATATTAAGTAAGTTTGAAAAGCTGTTTAAAAACTTCGGGTTTTCATATCGGTGACTTGTCTCCGAGATGAAAGCCCGTTTTTATTTCCTGTCGGATAAAAAACACTTCATATTTTATATTTTATAACATAATGTATTCAAAACAAAAATCATTAAAATCATGTGCAACTAACCCATGAAAAAAGTGTCACTTACACCAATCAGTATTGCGAATAATTCAAATGACAGTTAAAATGCAATCAATATAATAATTACAACATATATGACAATTAATGGAGGGTTTTAATGAAATATACCATTAATCAGATAAAAGAAGGTGAGGAAGAGGTAATCATTAATTGCTATGCAATGTCACCTGAGATAGAACGTCTGTTGAAATTCCTTAATGGTGGACCAACAAGGCTTATTGGCTGGAATGATAAAAAACAGATGGTAATCGAGCCGGAGAGTATTCTGTATATAGAAAGCGTTGAAGGTAAGATATTTGCATATACAGATGTGGATGTTATAAAGCTTGATTATACATTGTTCCAGATTGAAGAGATATTGTGTAGTATTAACTTCTTCCGCTGTAGTAAATCAATGATTATAAATATTGACATGGTAGCAAGTTTGAGAAGTCTGCCGTCAAATCGAATTGATGCTATGATGAAAAATGGTGAACATATTATGATTTCCAGAACATATGCATCAGATTTTAGAAAAAGATTGAAGGGAGATGCTAATGATGTATAAAGGAAAGAAAAAAAAGAGTAATAATATTTCGGTATGGCAACGGTATCTTACAGTGGAAATAGGAATTGAGTTTAAAGCGTGCTTGTATTTTTTCTGTCTGTTATTTTTTTATTCCATATATAGAATTATAGGAGGAAGTTTTGAAGCAAGCATAATTCATATGGCTGAGATGATTTTTACTACTTATGTAATGGGATATGTTCAGGTATTTCTGATGTCCAATTTTGATGAAAGCGAACGGCTTAGGGCAAAAGAAATAATATATATAATAATTTGCTCATTTATATATGTTTTTGTCGCAACTTTTACAGGATGGTTTGACAGACGGCTGAAAATCAGCATTATTTTTTTCTTTTTTATGATTTTTGTGTATATATGCTCATTTCTTATATGCAAGATAAAACGTGATATAGATGCAAAAATTTTAAATGAGGACTTAAAATCATTTCAGAGGAGGAACCATCATGAACGAAGTGAATGATT
>JBJEMQ010000259.1:2837-7501 GCA_051879755.1 Coprococcus sp.
TAGGATGTTCCGACGATATGCCGCCGAAACGAAGTGAGGGGGCGATACAATGAAGTTAGGAGGAACCATCATGAACGAAGTGAATGATTTAGGATGTTCCGACGATATGCCGCCGAAACGAAGTGAGGGGGCGATACAATGAAGGAGGAACCATCATGAACGAAGTGAATGATTTAGGATGTTATAGGCGATATGCCGCCGAAACGAAGTGAGGGGGCGATACAATATTATATGAGGAGGAACGGAAATGAATAATGTGATTGAGATAGAAAATCTAACAAAAAATTATGGAAAATATAGAGGAATCACGGATGTGAGTTTTAAAGTAGCGGAAGGTGATATATTTGGTTTTTTGGGTCCTAATGGTGCTGGAAAATCAACTACAATACGTTCTATGCTTGGATTAATTCAATATGAAAGTGGAACGGTTAATATTTTTGGAAAGAATCTGAAGAATAATAAGGAAACTATATTAAAAAATGTAGGGTATATGCCGTCAGAAGCTATGTTTTATCCCCACATGCGTGTTGGAGAAGTAATAAAGATGGCTGCAGATATAAGAAAAATGGATTGTAGTGAAGAGGCAGAAATGCTTTGCTCCTGTCTTCAGGTTGATACGGAGAAGAAGATTAATGAGCTTTCTCTTGGTAATCGGAAGAAAGTTAGCATCGTGTGCGCCATGCAGCATAAACCAAAACTATTTATATTCGATGAGCCGACGAGTGGTTTGGACCCTTTGATGCAGGCAGAATTTTTTAAATTGATTCAGGAATATGTGGCGGAGGGGGCAACCTGTATGTTGTCAACGCATGTACTTTCTGAGGTGAAGAATTACTGCAAAACAGTGGCTATTATGAAAGAGGGCAGGCTGCAGTGCGTAGATACTGTCGATAAGATTACAAAGACAAGCGCAAAGAGAATTAAAATGATACGTGATGGAAAGAAGGAAGATTATATCTACAAAGGCGATTTGAATAAACTTGCAGATGAATTAGCCGGTCATGATATTCAGGATATCCTGATTGAAGATCCTTCTTTAGATGAAATATTTATGCATTATTATGAGCCGGAAAGTATACAAAATAATGAAAAGCAGATACATGATGATAACAAATGATTTAATGCTGGAATGAAAGGAGAATATGTATTATGTTAACTATATATAAGCATGAATTAAAAGCATACATAAAAAGTCTGATAATATGGACTGTTTCTGTAGGAGGAATAAGCCTGATGTGCATATTGCTTTTTTCCAGTCTGGAGGAGAGTATGGCAGGAATGGCAGAGACTTATGCATCAATGGGAGCATTTTCAGATGCGTTTGGAATGAGCAAGCTTAGTATTGCTACTTTGGCCGGTTTCTATGCAACTGAGGTTGGAACTATTCATGGACTTGGTGGAGCAATGTTTGCTGCGATTGTGAGCATGGTAATCATATCAAAGGAAGAGGATGGGCATACAAGTGAATTCCTGTATACGCTTCCCATAGTAAGAAGCAAGGCGATAACAGCTAAGCTCTTCTCTGTTGTAACAAACATATTTATATTTAATGTTTTATGTGTTTGTATGTATCTGTTAGGATTTGCAATATTGGGAGAGAGCATATCCGCAAATGACTTTATAACATTCCATATAATGCAGTTCGTTATGCAGCTTGAAGTAGCCGGAATATGTTTTGGATTATCTGCATTTATGAAGAGAAATAGACTGGGTGTTGGACTTGGAGTTGTGCTGCTTTTGTATGCATATGATCTCATTGCAAGAGTTATACCTGATTTGTCAGATTATAAGGTAATAAGTCCATTTTCTTATGCAAATGCGGCAGATATATTCAGTTCGGGAGAAATATCAGTTACTGCACTTGTTATTGGACTTGCAGTTATGTCTGCAAGTATCATAATGGCATATTATGTTTATTCAAAAAGAGATTTGGCAGCATAAAACTTTGTTGAAAATTACTTTGAAAAACTTTGAAAATTTTTTCAATAAATCCCAACAAATCATTGTAATAAGTTGTCTATATAATAGAAACGTCCATTTAACTAAAAAGTCTGTATAAGCCTTGTGGAAGAATATTACATATAGAGAGAACAATATACAGAATATTTGTGTATTATGTGACAGGGATGCAGGGTTATACCGGAGAGGAGGTATTTATTGTAGTTTGGGTAAATGACTTTATGAAAAACTGGATGTTGAATATTTATCCGGATTACCGGATAGACAGATTATAAATGAGTATAAGGATGGTAAATGGGATATTATGCGAAAAAAGTTAATGTACAGTATAGTTTTGCTGGCAATGGGAATATGTATGGCTGCTTGTGGAAAAGGAAAAAATACTGATTCAGAGAATGATACAAAAGTTACAGAGTCATCTGAAGAAGTTGTGGCAGATGACATAAGTGAAGCGGAAGAAGAAACAGAAAAAGGAACAGAAAAAGAAACAACAGAAGCTGTTACTGCGACAGAAACAACAACCGAAGAAGTGACGGAAGAATCACTTTCGGATAATGTAATCATAGAAGATTTTAATATTGATGATATTATAGATTATAAAGCTACAATCAATGTACCTGAAGGATTTGAACTCGAAAAAAAGGAATATGACAGCTCAGTTACATATAAGAACTCTGACGGGGTGTATTTTCATGTATTCTTTACTTCCGGAACAGCTCAGGATTACATTAATGTAAAACGAGGACTTTATGACAATGCTAATGAAAAAAATGAGGATATTTCATATGAAAATGAAACAGGCACAGTTACAAATTCTGAGGGTGAAGAATATCTGTATTTTTCAGGTGTAAGGACGGATGCGTCATATGAAACTCCAACAGTGACATTAAGAATTGTTGGATTTTCGAGAGATATATATGATAATGGTAATATAAAAGGCTGTATAGCTGTAGAGTTTTATAATTATTATGAAGATTCAGAGAATAATGAACTAGTTGTAGATGATTTGAAAAATATTCTTTCGGAAGATGGCATAAAGCTTGAAAAGCAAAATTAGAATTATATTTTAAGATTTAATGAAACAGGAATGTGGAGATGTTCCTGCAGAAATACAGATGTATATTGAGCGCAATATAAGGAGAAATAAGTTATGGTAGTAATATTTATAATTGCAATAATTTTGGTTGTGGCAGCAATCGTCATAGTACAGACATTCATCAACAAGGGAGTATATAGAGCAAAGCAGACGGCATTTAAAGGGGTCGGACTTGATTATCAGACCATTAATGATAAGATAGTAAGCGGTCCTTTGCATACGAAAGGACTTGCGCAATTTCAGGCTGATTATTATTCAGTATCAGCGCAGATGCTGGAAAGTAAATTTTCATATGTGGTCAATGCAGTATTATCCGGTACTGCAGGTGCAGGAATTGATTCAGGTATGATTCAAAAAATCAGAAATAGTGGAAAATTCAAGCATTTACAAAATGGAACATATATAAAAACAGGTATTATTAATTATCGCCAGAAATCTGTATATGCACAGGCTGTGTTTGCCGAAGGTACAGATCAGTGGATTCTATACATAAGAGGAACTTTTGATGCATCAGCCAGTCTGACTGTAACTCAGCTTCAGATTTCAAGGGGAATACAAGGCGGATTTTAAAGTATATGACAAAACTACACACGAACCTATGAGCTCGTGTGTAGTTTTTTTATATATGCGGAATTTTATTGTTCTATATGTTTTGTCTTTTTGTACAAAAAATATTCTTGGATTTTAATATATTATCTAAAAAAATACCATATTTTACCAAACAAATATTGAAAAATATGTGCAAAGTGATAAAATAAGATTATTAAAATACGTTACAATAGCAAATAAGTAGTTTATATATGGGTTTATTGATAAAACCTGTGTAAGTAACGGAAAGGAGCGTGTAATGTACGAGATAAGTTGTGAATTTTTTATCATCAGCCACAATACAGGAATTGAACAGATTTTGAAGTGTATGCCACCGATGGAGGATTGTGTTTGTCATTTTATAACCTGTTCAAAACCTGAGGAACTGCGTGGTTTAACCATTAAACGAGATACTGCAGTAATTTTTGATTGTGGTATTTCATCCATGGAAATACGGGATATCATGGAACATTGGCAGGAAGAGGCAAGTAATGGTAATGATGTACCGGTGACAGCAGCCATTATTATGTCAGGAGCGGAAGAATTTCCTGTTGAATTATGCCGAAAATTTGATTATTTATGGATGATGGGAGCAGACAAAGACGAGGATTCTTTGAGGTATTACTTTGGAAAACTTGTATCGGAAATGAAGGAGAAGGCAGATGCCCGCAAGCAGGCAATTTGCTTTCAGACACTTATTGATAGTTCTGAGGACTTAATTTGGTTCAAGGATGTAGATGGAAGACACCTGATTGTTAATGATGAATTTTGCCAGTTTGTCAAAAAGAACAAGCAACAGATTTATAAACAAGGGCATTGCTATATATGGAATGCGTCTGAAGCAGATGAAAAGGACTGCCTTGACAGTGACAGGAGAATTATGCTTGGATGTGAAACTCAGCAATTTGAAGAAAAAGTTCACACCAATGATGGGGATTATATTATCCAAAGCTACAAGTCTCCATTGACCGAGCAGGGCGATATATTTGGCACGTGTGGTATAGGTAAAAATGTCACAACG
>JBJEMQ010000260.1:0-7492 GCA_051879755.1 Coprococcus sp.
AGGATCTATCTCAGGTGTAACGAGTTGTCCACTTTCATCCAAAACAAATACACTACAGTTATTACATGCATTTCCCATCGGAAGCGGCTCATCATCAGCAAAGCTTCTGTTCACCACATAATAAGTACATATATCTGTTGTTTCCGTAGGTCCGAACAGATTTGCAAAAGTTGCATCAGGAAGATTTTCAATCCAATAATTGAGCTGCCTTGTAGGCATAACCTCTCCCGCAAATAAAACTTTTTTCAAAAGCGGAAGCTTTGCATACTGAAACATCTTCCAATTTGCAATAATACAAAGCGCCGAAGGCACCCAGTATATAGTATTAATTTTTCTTTCATTCATAAATTCCATCAGCTTGATTGGAAATGAAAAAAGTGATTTTGGAATAATCTGTAATGTTGCACCTTCCTTTAAGCTGCTATAAACATCAGAAACAGACATTGAAAAATAGAATGGTGTCTGGTTTCCAAATACCGTATCACTGTCTATGCCAAACGTTTCAGTATACCACTTTGTATATGAAATAACATTTTTGTGACTTACCACCGCACCCTTAGGAACTCCCGTTGAACCCGATGTAAATAACGCATATACCGGATCAGTATCTATCATACTGCTTCTTACCTGATTAAGCTTATCTGTCTGTATCCTTGAAATATCCGATGCCTCTTCAATTAATAACACAATGCCTTCAGCCGAAAGCTTAAGCTCATTTGCCTTCTCCATATGTAATTCATCTGTAAGAACCGCTACAGGTGATAAGGCTTCAAATATTGTATTTACTCTTTCAACAGGCATCTCTGCATCTATGACTACATAGAAATTACCACTATAAACAACACCCATAAAAGCTGCAAGACTTAAAGCACATTTGTCCATAAGTACAGCCACCGGCCGCGCCATGCCGGAATTTATCCCCAGCTTATCTATAATCAGACTTCCTATGCACTGCGCCTTTTCCTTTAATTCTTTATAGGACAAACTGTTTTCAGCATCAGCTATCGCGGTTTTATCCGGATAACGCTCCGCTGAGTTTTCGAGAAATTCAAGTACATTCTTCATAACAATTTCGCAGTAATAACTGCATTATCTTCCTCTCTTTTTTTAATATTCTTTTCGGGTTAGTCTCTATTTTTCAAAACAAAGACCACCGTACATGTCCAACCATTACAGATTATAATCATATATAAACTAAAATCAACAACGGAACAATATATTTAAGTTTTATTAAACTGTTTCATATTATCGCGACTTGGTTATAATACCACACACATGTATATTAGTTGTATCTATTTTGTTACAAATCATGCTTATTTTGTTTAAGATGGTCTTAAAGATTTCTCCAGAACCGACTAGCAGCCCATCTGAATCCAGACTGATTGCCAGAACGTATGCATATGGGGGAATAACACATTTTCAGCAATCACCAATAGACATTTTTGATTTGTATGATACAATAATAAGCATTATGAAGATTTTGCATTTAACAAAAGTCTATTTACATAAAATAGTATGAGGTGAAACATGATAAAAATACTTGTTGTTGAAGATAACGCTGATTATCAGGAACTTCTTCGTAACTTTTTGGAAAATGCAGGTTATGAAATAATGACTGCTGATAATGGTCCTGAAGCAATTGAACTTGTGGAAAAGTATACATTCAATTTGCTGTTACTGGATTTGATGCTTCCTCAAATGGATGGATACGAAGTTTGTCGTATAATTAGAGAAAAAAGTGATATTCCTATTATTATGCTTACTGCTCTTGCAGGAGAAATGCACCAGATGAAGGGCTATAGTCTGAAGATTGACGAGTACATAACCAAACCGGTATCAATGCCATTATTAATTCATAAAGTAGAGGCAGTATTGCGTAGAACTATCTCTTTTCAGCCGGAAATACTGGAATTTGATGCAATTACCCTTAATCTTAATAATCATACTGTTCGTGTCGGGAACACATATGTGGAATTTACGCTACGTGAATTTGAAATTCTTTGTGAACTTATGAAAAAACCGGGTGCGGTAGTGACCAGGAAATCATTGCTTCATAAACTATGGGGATATGGATATTATGAAGATACTAGAATTGTAGATACACATATGAAAAACATACGTAAAAAACTTGGAAATTATGATTGCATTGATACAGTTCGTGGTGTTGGATATAAGCTGAGGAATGGAAAATCATGAAAAAACTTACTTTCAAAACATTCATACTTCTTCTTGCATTAACAATTACAATCAGTGTTGTTGCATATGTATTTATATGGTTTTTCCTTCCATACACGAATCAAAATCAAGGAGAAAAGGAACTGAATTCAGATACAGCACAGTTGATAGAAGAACTCAGGGTAACAGATAAATCGAACAGCGAATTGCTGTTTTTAGATTTCATAAAAAATACCGACGCAGATATTTCGTTACTGGATACGGAGGAAAATCCAGTGAGTTTTTTTTCTTTTGAGCATATTAATGCTGAAGTTGTTGATGGGTTAAGGTATCCTTTTCGATTTGCAAATTCAAAAGATGAATATATTCTGGTTGTACATTATAATAATTTACGTTCTGAAAAAATAAAGAAATCAATTCTTGCAAGTGTTCCATTTGTTGCTGTAATTACCATTGTCCTTTCATTTATTGGTGCGTGGTTGTTTTCCTGGTACACAACAGCTCCTATTGTACGAATTAATAATATTGCAAGGAAAATGGCAAATCTTGATTTCAGCTGGTATTGTCCGGATATGCGGGATGACGAAATTGGTATGCTTTCAAACAGTATTAATGAGTTATCAGACGAGTTACACTCTGCACTCGATGAACTTCATCGGCGTAATAGCTTCCTGGAGGATGAAATTGCCATTGAAAAAGAACGTGAACGAAGACGAATGCTATTCTTTTCCGGGGTATCACATGAGTTGAAAACACCTATTGCAATTGTAATTGGACAACTTGAAGGTATGCAGGCAGAAATAGGTGTATATAAGGATAGAGATAAGTACCTTGAACGTAGTGCAGAGATACTACAGTCGCTTAATAATTTTATTATGGAGATGTTGACTATCTCGCGTATTGATATTGATGGCCACGAAAAAATGTCACCTATAAATATGTCTGACATAATCAGTTCACTTGTATATGATTATTCACTTTATGCTGATGCCGATTCTATTACAATGACTTCGTCTATCGAGAGTAATATTTTTGTATACGGTGATGAAATACTATTAAAGAAGGCACTTGGAAATATAATCGGAAATGCTATTACTCATTCACCTGATAATGCTACTGTTCATATACAGTATGCACGCAAAAATGAAATGGTTGAGCTGAGTGTTGTTAATAGTCCTGCGCATATTGATGATGAACATCTTCCACATATTTTTGAGGCATTTTATAGCACGAACCAGTCTTCAAAATATTGTAGTGGTTTAGGACTATATATTACGAGAATGATTCTTGAAACATATAATATTGCATACAATATCGAAAATGTTAGTGATGGTGTAAAATTCACGGTATTATTTAAAGAAGCGTCAATTTGATTGATGCTTTTTTTACATCCTCCATGTAAAAAACACATAAACTACAGACAATCTCCACATATAATGTGTTATTCTTTGTACACAGGATATCTTATAATGTTTAAAGGAGAATTATATGAAAATTGATATGAATAATGTCACAATGATTTATCCTTCAGGAAAGAAAGCCTTGCAGGATGTTTCTATAAGCTTGGAAAGCCCCGGGTTCATAGGAATACTGGGACCAAATGGTGCAGGTAAAACAACACTTATGAATTTGTTTATAGCGGGCCTGATTCCTACAAAGGGAGAAATACTTCTTAATGATAAACCATTGATACTTCAGGAAAAGCAACTTAAATCTGTTTTAGGTTACCTTCCGCAGAATTTTGGATTATATGATGAACTTACCGTATGGCAGTTTATTGATTATATGGCTGCATTAAAAGGTGTGAAAGGCAGAAAAGCAATTGAAGAAGTTCTGGAATATACAAACATGTTGGAATATAAGAATATAAAAGTTAGTAATTTATCAGGTGGTCAGCGACAGCGTGTAGGAATAGCTCAGGCACTTTTAGGGGACCCACAGTTGCTAATTCTTGATGAACCAACTGTTGGACTTGATCCGGAAGAGAGAGTTAGATTTCGCAATATTTTTTCTGAAATGTCTCAAAATAAAATAGTTATGCTTTCAACACATATTGTGGAAGATGTACAGGCAGTGTGTAACAGGGTTCTTGTTGTCTACGATGGGCGTATACTATATGACGGTAGTCCGTCCAGATTGATTTCTGAAACAGCAGGACATGTAGGCACATATATATTACATGAAGAAGATACATTCACTGAAAATTATAGCATCGTTTCAAAGGTAAATGTCTCGGAAGGAATACAATGTCGTATTGTTTCTGAAACACTTCCTGATTTTGTGCAAAAGGCTGAGCCTACGCTTGAGGACGCGTATTTGTATTATATTCACAGGGAGGATGTTAAATGATGTATATATCCAGGGTTTTTTCCCTATATTGTGTAGAATTGCGCAGACTGCTTAAATCAAAAATAATGTGGGGGATTTCTGTACTGTTCCTGTGTGCCCCTCTTACGGGATATTCACTTTTTTGTCCTACAATATCTTCTGTTATGACGGGACGGTACATTGCCAATCCCGTTCTTGCCGGCACAACCATAGGGGCTGTCCTATATGGCTTAATTACAATCTTCGAATCAGATAAAACACATCGTAAAGGTACAGATGTGCTTACTGATTCGATTGTATCACAGGAAACTGTCTCGTTAGCGAGAACGATTGCTATTATGACAATATCAACTTTAATGACAATAATGTGTGCCTTTGTCTATTTACCATATACGGCAACAAAACTTGATTACCTTTTTGATGCGAAATTCTATTTTGCAAACTTTTTAGTATTTATGCTGCCAACCTGCTGGATATCAATTCTATTGGCAGAAGGTTTGTTCCAGATTTCTCGTCGAATAGAAATTTCATTGTTTTTGTATTTTGCTTTTTGTTATTTTAGTTTTAGCAAGTTTGCATCAACTAATTATTTTATGCGCTGGTTGAATCCGCTTGTGATCACCTATTCTGATGGATTTCCAAGTATGTGGCCATTGCGAGTAGGTATATATACGAGGATTATATGGTTAAGTATTGCTATCGCTCTATGGGTTTTTTCTCTTATCTGTGTAAGAAAATATAAAAAGGGACTTGTAGCTTCATTTATAATAGGTGCAAAAAAAATATATTTGTTAGTGGTTGTTATCACATTTGCTATATCAGGAATTCTTTTATGGAAAAATCAGCCATTTATCGACCATGGTCCTAATGAATGGGTCATGCAGAACCGTTCGACAAAATCAGCAAAATCAGTAAAAGCTGTAAAATCCATTTATTATACTATGTCTACAGATCCAACATATGGAACAATTACCGTTCGGGCTGAATATGAACTGTATCAACCATATGAAGATGAAGCTGTATTTAAACTTAATCCGGGTTATAAAGTAAAAAGTATAATCTATGATGGCAAAGCTGTCAGTTTCAGAACAGTGATTGATGATACCAATGGCCAGCGCTCGACTTATTTTACACTGCCTGATGAATATGGTAAGAAATTAGTAATCGAATATGGCGGCTTTCCTACACAGACTAAAGCTTCATATACAGTTGTTGATTATACCGTTGATGAAAACTATATATCTCTCAATGGTTGTGCGATTTTTCCTATTATGGAAAATTATGAATGTATAAGTGATGATATAACTGCAGAAATTACAATTCCTGATAAACTTACACCATACCTGGATTTTGAACAATTAAAAACATACGTTGACAATAATGATGGGACAAGAACCTACACGACAAAATGCATGGAATATGTAGGAGAATTTACTGCAGGGTACTATGTAACCGACACATTTACAGCGGCACAAACACAAATTGATTTTACATATGGAGATGCATATAGTTATGCTGTAGAAAGATATGATGTGGAACAGGCTGTTACAGATGTATTTGAATATTGTACAAAACAATACGGAGAACTCGGTTTTGTAGACGATAATAGTCTTTTACTTATACAGAAAAGTTCTATGTTTATGGGCGGATATGCATTACCGGGGATGGTACAATGGTTTGAAAATACACTTTCGCCGGATACACTTAGTGATCCTGCAAAAGGAGCAGATGCGACTGAAGTGTTCATTCATGAAATGATACATCAGTGGTGGGGAAGCTATGGTCTTATATGTAGTGAAGATGACTTGTGGTCGTCAGAGGGACTTACTGTATATTCAACATATCGTCTTGTTAAAGAAAAATATGGTGAAGCATATGCAAAGCAATATTATGTTGATAGATGGCAGGAGGCGGTTGATGCACAGAACCGGAATTTTTACAACAGGCATCCGGAATACCTCGAAATGCTGCCGGAAAGCTACCAGGCAGAGATAAGAATATCAAATTGGGATACTAATCTGTACATGCGTATGCCACTGATGATTTTGAAAGCAGAACAGCTTGTGGGCGGCGAGCAGAAAATGGATGAAATTTTAAAAAATATATATGATAACAGGAGAAAATATAGTTACGACAACCCATTTACTTATCAGGATTTTCTTGATTATTGTGGACTAACTAAGGAGGAACTTGAGCTTGAGTAAGATATTTGGATATGAACTTAAACGGGCACTTTCAGGTGGACTTTTTCCTATAATGCTTGTATTAAATGTGCTATTTGCATGGTATGTCCTTAGCACTGAGATTATTGTCGGAATAGCAAATACTGCACCTTTTTCTGTATGGAGTTATTGTACATATTGGGGAAAAACACTGCCTATGTCAGCTATTACTATATTACTTATACAGGCAGGTTATTATGGAAAAAAACAAAAAAAGGTAGAAATTCTGACTTCGGCAACACCTGTTACACATGTACAGATGTTAATGCTACGTACGGCTGTATTATTAGTATGTTTTGCTGTAATTTGTATAGTGATATCCGGAGTTGCTGCTATTTTTTATATTAAGTTTTTTGGCTATTATCATTTTGAAGAGTTTATTATTCCTTCAATTATTATGATAATTCCATGCATTGTCTTTGTTATCGGAATAGGGCATATTGCGGGACGTATACACCGGATTCTGATTTATATACTATTGCTCATTCTTATTGCTGCCGGTTTTTGTAATACTGCAAATGCTTTTGACATTTTTAGTACAGGCTTTTTATCAGAATATCCTTTAACACTTCCGTTAAATTACTATGGCGAACCAGATTTTGAAATAAATTTTCTATGGCTGACCGGAAGATTCATATACCTGATAACAGGAATATTTGCATTTTTATTTAATATTAAATGGAGGTCTAAAGCCACCAGAGCGAACTATATAGTAAATGGTAAACCACTCGTGGTCTCCTAAATAACAACCACCCCGTTGAGAGGTG
>JBJEMQ010000261.1:0-7443 GCA_051879755.1 Coprococcus sp.
GTCTTGCCATCTTCTCATGTTCCAGACACACAGCAAGCTTTCCCGCTTCACTATGCCATTGGAATTTACTTTTATTGCAGGATGGATAAATACATTCAACAGAAATCTCCCTGCCCTGATATTCAGAAACAGGAATCTCAATACAGCTGTTCTTTCCTTCTCTCCTCCACACTGCAATATAAGAAACATCCTGTGTTCTCAAGCCCATAACTACCCACTCGTCCGAGAAATCAGATAAACCTACAGGCCAGAACGGAACTGACTTTTTGATATCCATACGAATATCCTTATATACATGTAATGCCTCTTTTACCAATGATTTTCGTTCTTCATCAAGCTTTGCCAGATGACCGCTTTGATGAATACGAAGAAGCATGGCATTTATCATATTGAAAATTACCTCTTCCTGTAATTCCCGCTTACTTATCTCATCTTCATGATTCATCGGATATGCCCAGACTGCACTCTGCTCCGGAGTAAGGGCAGAAGGTGAATTACAGGCTATTGTTGCATATTTCAAATAGTCATCCTGGTCACTGGTGGACTGAATACTGTATCTTGACAACATCGCATAATCCATACGCAGGCCACCACTTGAGCAATTTTCAATAATCAAATCAGGATATCTTTCAAAAACATCATCCAGCCATTTCAGGTAGCATCTCTCATGTTCAAGCATACCATCACCTACACTATCTGCATAAAGCTCTGTTCCAATACCCGGCTCGATATTATAATCCATCTTAATATATCCTACACCATAGTCCTGTACAATACGGTCAATCACCTCATCTGCATAGGCTCTCACCTCAGGGTTTCTAAAGTCCAGCTGATACCTGCTTCTGTCATGAACCCGCTTTCCGTGACGTACAAAGAACCAGTCATCCGGCACATGTTTTGCTTTCTCACAATATATACCCATAACCTCCAGTTCAAGCCAGACTCCGGGAATCATTCCCCGGCTTCGGATGTAATCTGTAATCTCCTTGACACCATTTGGGAAACGCTTACGGCTTTCCTTCCATTCACCAACACTGTCCCACCAGTCACCATCCGCATACCAGCCGGCATCTATACAAAAATATTCACAGCCTGCTTCAGCAGCCGCATCAACTAACGGGAATTCCTCTTCAGCAGTAGGTTTTCCCCACAGACAGTTCATATAATCATTAAATATAATCGCAAGTGTTTCATTATCCCTGTTTTTTCTGCGGATTGCTCTACGATATCTTGTTAAGTCACCCATTGCTGCATCAAAGCCCTTATTGCTTACACCAATGGCCACCGGAACACTGGAAAAAGTATCACCCGGTTTCAAATCCTTTGACCAATGAGAATATATTTCATTCGGTCCGCTAAGTGCCAGATATAAATGTCCATTCTGGTCTCCTATTTCCCAATGCCATGAACCATTATTTTCAATCTGCCAGAAAATTGAACTATTCTTCTCGGTATTTTCCAGATATCCCATTGGAAGATGTTCCTTTGCAGACCAGTTGCCTACGTTAGATACCTTAATCAGATTGGAAGAACGTTGAATCTGTTTAGGCTGAATCTGCGCAAGACCAAGCTGCGGCAACGTATATTTCTTCCAATTCAGTTCTCTCTGCCAGCTGTTATGAGGTATGGAAAGCATCATCTTTTCATCTCTTGGAAGAATACCTTCTTTCTCTATTCCCATATAGTTAAACGAAGAAATATATTCCACTGTCTGCGTCTCTTTCCCTTCATTCCTAATAATCTGATAACAGCGTATAATAGAAATTCCATCATAAAACTGTACATATGCATCAACATATACATCTGTTATTTCATCCCTTAATGTAAAAACAATAAGTCTTCCTTTATCATTTCTTTCATCCTTATGGGATACATATCTCAAATGATAGCCTGGAGCTGTAACAATATATTTATTACCATGTCGCTCATAAGGTCTGTCATAACCGGCCAGTGATAATTCCACAAAACGAAATCCTACATCTGCACATTCACCGTCTATTTCCTCTTCATTAAAAGGTAATGCCGAAAAATGCATAAGCTTCAGACAGTTATCCTTATCAATCTCCCATACCATATGTATTCCATTTTCATATACCTTAATCTGCTTCATATAAATCACCACATACTCTCTATCTCTTATATTTCTTCAGTTTTTAATCTACGGACTTCAATGACTCTGCCATATTTATCCGTTCCAGTCTTGCTGACATAATTAAATTCACACAGAAATTAAATACAAATGTCAAAATAATACTGTATACATAACTCATAGGAGCTATATATACATCAAATGATACCATATCAACATGTATCTGTCCTATAACAAAACGGTGCAGAAAGATTCCAAAAACAAGTCCAACTGCTATTCCAAATGCAGTCAGCACCCTGTTTTCCCTGAAAACATATGAAGATGTTTCATTTCTGAAAAATCCCAGAACTTTAATTGTAGCAATTTCTCTTATACGTTCTGTTATATTTATATTGGTCAGATTATAAAGAACTATAAAAGCAAGCGCTGCTGCTGACAAAATAACAAGAATAACTATATAATTCAAGCTCTTCATCATCTGTGCAATTCTATTCTTCATATCCTTGTTTATAGTAATTGCAGACACCTGCTCATTTTCCATCAGTTCTGCCGATGCCTGGTGCGCATCAAAATCTTCTTTCAGGTTAAAATAAACAGAGCGGTATTCAAGTGCCGCACCCATTTGGTTCTCATATGTTTCAGGTGAAATATATACATAATTATATACATGATTTTCAAATATGCCGGAAATCTCAACATTGATTTCTTTCATTTCACTGTTTCGTATGGTAATTTCATCTCCTACTGACAGATTATACAAATCAGCCAGTGCATTATTAATGACAGCTTCATCTTTTCCCGGATAGCTGATTTTCTCTTCCTTACTGTTGTAGAAATTCATATATTCTGCTATATGCTCCGGTTCTTCCATCACAACAACATTTATCGATTTAATGCTATCCTCTTCCACCAGTTCCCAGCTTGTCTCACTGACAAAATCATAACTGTCCATCATTTCATCCAGCTTATCAGTAAGGCTGTTATCACTGTCCCTGTTCATTCCATTCTTAAGTCCTATAGTGCCATCACCTGTCTGAATATCTCCATACTGTACATCAGCAAATCCTGCTATGGAATCATTTAAACCAAATCCTGTAAGGAGAAGTGCCGTACAACCACTTATTCCAATAATCATCATAAAAAACCGCTTCTTATAACGGAATATATTTCGTACAGATACCTTCTTCAGGAATTTGAGACGTTTCCAGATAAATGGTATACGCTCAAGCAATACACGTTTGCCCGCCTTTGGTGCCTTGGGCCGCATAAGACCTGCTGCCGTCTCAGCCAATTCATACCGGCATGAAAACCAAGTAGTTCCTATAGTACACAGCATTGATGTTGCCAAAGCCAGCGCTGCAAGCTTTATGTCAAATACATACTCAAGCTTTAAGTTAATATACATCATTTGATAGGCATACCATATAACCTTGGGGAATATATATGTTCCTGCCATATATCCGCCAACACATCCAATCAATGCTGCTGTTCCTGAATATATCATATATTTACTCATGATGGTTCCTTCGCCATAGCCAAGCGCCTTAAGCATTCCTATCATGGTTCTCTGTTCTTCTACCATCCTGTTCATGGTTGTCATACATACTAACACCGCCACAAGAATAAAGAATACGGGAAATACTTTTGCCACACCATCTACAATGTCCGAATCACTTTCAAAACACACATAACCTATATTTGTGCCCCTGTCGAGTATATAGTAGCTGACATCATCCAAATCATCTATATTTATATCCCCAACCATATCTTCAGTAAGACCTGTCTGCATCAGCAGATTTTTATATCGTTTGGTTACACTATTTTTACATATATCATCCCACTTTTCTTCTTTTTCATCTATAAACTCATCATATTCATCTGAATACAAATCATAATCTGTATCAAATGTCACAAATACATCTGTATAACAATCGCAGTCAAAAGCCTCAGGCATAACATATGCAAATCCATATATCTTTCCATTCCCAAGAGTTGTTGTCCCACGCTCAAAATTAATATAATAAGATGAATTAACTGTTCCCGTAACTACGAATTTTCTGACTGTCATCTGTGACAATGTATTCTCATTATTAGTCTCTGTCAAAGTTATGGTATCACCAACAGCCACATCATTTATTCTGGAATCAACAACACACTCATCCATGTTCTCCGGCATACGTCCGTCCACAAGCTCAATTCCATTTATATACTCAGGTATAGACATTGTTTTTAATACACGTTCATTTTCTCCCATACCATCGTATAACAAATCAAACGAATAACTGCCCTCTGCATACGATACCTGGTCCTCTCCGCCAAAAGCTTCAACATCTTCATCAGAAAATCCCAAAGTAGACAAAAGATGAAGATCATAGAAATTCATATCCTTCAAAAAATCTGTTATGGTATTCGACATAGCCTGCTTAGTTACCTTAAGTCCGGAAAAAAATCCCACTCCCAATGCTATAATAGCAAGTATTGCCATGAATCTCCCAAATGTATTTTTTATTTCCCGAAATGTTGTACGTCGCATCATCGATTTCATAAGGCACCTACCATTCCAATTCTTCCACATTTTTAATATTATCGTTTTGCACTACTTTTTCAACTGTACCACTCTTAACTGTAATAATACGGTCTGCCATAGCCGTAAGTGCCTGATTATGTGTGATAACTATAACCGTAGTTCCTGTATTTCTACAAGTATCCTGAAGAAGCTTCAATACCGATTTGCCTGTATTATAATCTAAAGCTCCTGTTGGTTCATCGCAAAGAAGCAGCTTTGGATTCTTTGCTAATGCCCTTGCAATGGCAACTCTCTGTTGTTCACCACCGGATAACTGTGCCGGAAAGTTTGCCATACGCTCCGCTAATCCAACCTGTCCAAGAACAGTAGCTGCATCAAGCGGTTCCTTGCATATCTGGGCTGCCAGCTCCACATTTTCAAGTGCAGTCAGATTCTGCACCAGATTATAAAACTGAAATACAAAACCTACTTCATACCTTCTGTACTCAGTCAGCTGTCTTTTATTAAGCCGGGATATCTCTCTGCCATCAAGAAAAACACTGCCGGATGTCAGCGTATCCATTCCACCCAGAATATTCAAAATAGTTGTTTTACCTGCTCCTGATGCTCCAACAATGACACAGAATTCCCCTTTCTCAATTTCAAAATTCACATTCTGCAAAGCATTTATTTCAACTTCACCTGTTTTGTATACTTTCTTTACATCTTTAAATTCCACATATGCACACATCTCTCAAACCACCCTTCCCGGCTATTATCATAAAAGTACTATTTTCAGTATAATTTGATAATTTTCATAAATCAAGTATGTAGCATCGAGTTTCATTATGAAACTAAAAAAGAAACGTGCGCCGCAAGGCGCACATCGAACAAAGTGGACAAGTCCACTTCAACTCCCTGTTATCTAAATCCTTCACTCATTTGTTTCCATTCCCATCTTAAGTTTCAGTTTTCTCTTAGAATTCCAGTTATAAATCAGCCATACAAGTGATAATACTGTAGCTACAGCATAGAGTCCGGTCCACCCTGTAAAATAAGTAAACCCATAAAACTGAATTGCAGAAATAGCACCGATGATGCCTGTGATAAATCCTCCAAAATTAATAACCCTTGCACCAAGTCCTGTTATAGCGGAAATAAAGGAGATTGTGCTGATTACAAAAGAGAATTTTACAAGTGGCTCGTACCCTTTTGACCAGACTGAAAAAATACTCCAGAAAATAATATAAAGTGCAGTAACAACCATGTTTAATACACCTGCATCTCCACCCATCCATGCGTCACCGGTGTTAATCCCAAAGCAGCTTATCACCGCAGCAAGGGCAATTATTATACCAAGAATACTTTTCTTTGCATGACAGAATATTTGTCTACTGTTAAACTCCGGCATGTCAGTTGTTAAACTAACGTCCGAACTCATTTCTTCATGAATCTTTTTGCAGTTCTCACATGACTGCAAGTGACATTCAACGAACTCTGCAGTCTGTTTGCTACATACATGGTCTATGTATATAGGCAGCAAATCCTGAACGATATAACACTCATTTTTTTTCATAATTTTTACCCTCCTCTAACTTAGAAATAATAATGGCTTTAGCTCGATAGTAAGTAACTCGCGACCAACTATCACTTTTTCCAAAAAGTTCACTAATACGCTTTAGCGGAACATCCCCAAGTGCATGAAGCG
Source organism: Coprococcus sp. (assembly GCA_051879755.1). Taxonomy (GTDB): domain Bacteria; phylum Bacillota; class Clostridia; order Lachnospirales; family Lachnospiraceae; genus Coprococcus. Next base: position 6,304 of record JBJEMQ010000261.1, read on the forward strand.
TGAAAACCTCTTTATATGGTTCATCAAGCTCATGCAAATGTTGCAGAATTCTGTCAGCAGTATCTTTGTCTGTAACCTCAATGGAAATATCTCTTTCACTGTCGCAATTGTCAGTGTTCTCATCAAGAGCAAGCGTCCGCTTACTCTTTTTTCGCCATTCAAAATACAGATTTTTTGCTATCTGGCACAGCCATGAAGAGATTTTGCTATCTCCACGAAAAGAATTGATATTCATAATAGCCCGGAACATTGTTTCCTGTGTCAATTCTTCTGACAGAGACTCATCTTTAGATAATGAAAGCAGGAAAAAATACACGGTCTTTCCGTATTGCTTATATATATCATCGAAATCACTCACCATTTCACCTCCCTTTCATAAATAAGATTGAGGAGAATACAAAACGTTACAAGTTTTTTGTATTTTAGAGTCACAAGTTTTTAGAGTCACATGGACAGGTTTCCTGACTCACTTACTTGATAAATGTTTCCATACAGGTGGTTCGTACATTTTTTTCAACGTATGGGCAACCTTGTTGTTGTCAAACTTATCAATCACTACATCATATTTTCCTTCGATACTTCCGAAGGTAATCGTCTTTGTAAGCCCTGTGTCCTGCTTCAGGTAATCCAACATACTTTCCCGGCTTGCATTTCTGTCATATATTTTTATATAAGAATATCCTTTATAATCAACAGAATCATACATCATTATCTTAACATGCGAACCTATTTCATCCTTCACCAGTAAGTCATAGATTTTTTTACAGATTTCTTTTTCCTGAACGATCATAAAATATATACATTTGCACTCATGCATGATATTCCGGGTTGTATAATTCCTGTATGGAGATTCGCTTAACGTCTTAAATATATCCTTCTCCGCATCATTTTTCAGTTCCTTATACTGAATCATAAGCACATTATCTATCAGCATATTGACAAAATAATTTACACCCAGGCCATCAAGCAATTTACACAATCCTTCTGCCACGTAATCCGATATTATATATGCATGAATATATACATTCTTCTGAATATCATACAAAACGGCACCATTCATGGCAATAACGGGCAGCTTGATATTGATATTCCGAAGCGGCTCGATAAGTGATGCCGGTGTTCGCCCGGTGGATACGGTAA
>JBJEMQ010000262.1:0-7418 GCA_051879755.1 Coprococcus sp.
TGCCTATAGTGTCAGATACTTCTTTTTGCGTATGGATATTTTCACCTGATAAGCCGTATCTTAAAATGAGTATCTGCTTTTCTCTGGGCGTCAGACAGGAATTTACATATCCGGGAAGAACTGTGAGGTCGTGCCGGGTGACTAGAGAGTCTAAAACACTGCTGCTTCCTTCGCTTATGATATCCATAAGTACTATTTCATTTCCTTCTTTATCTGTACCTATAGGTTCATATATGGATACCTCTCTTGAACGTTTTTTTTCCTGACGGAGCATCATAAGAAGCTCATTTTCTATGCATCTTGATGCATAACTTGCAAGCTTGCTGCCCTTGGCGGCATCAAATGTATCTATTGCTTTTATAAGACCTATTGTACCAACGGAAAGCAAATCGTCACCTTCCCGGCATGTAGCAGAATATTTTTTTGCTATATGGGCAACAAGTCTTAAGTTATATTCTATTAATATATTTCGAGCGGTCTGATTGCCTGCCCTGCATTGTTTTAAATAATGGTTTTCTTCTACAGGAGTTAAAGGTTTTTTGAAGGTTTGCACATTTATCAGACTCCCCTGGATTTGTATTATTTTATGAGTTCATCGTGAAAAAAGTGCATATCCAACACGAAAAAATGAGAGAATATTTGAAATAAGGCAAAAAAAGTATATCAAAATATATACAAAATGTTTAAATTTCAAAAACATTGTGATATAATACCAGATAAGTATTTGTATATTTTGTATTTTAGGAGGAGATTTTGCTGATATGCGGTTAGGAATGGGACGTAAGAAGATAAGAATAGGTGATGTCCTTATTGCAGCGGGTGCTATTACAGAAGAACAATTGCAGGAAGCACTGGCTGCGCAGAAAGAAAAAGGCGGAATGCTTGGAAATGTACTGGTTGATATGGGGTTCATCAGTCAGGAGATACTTATAACACTTCTGACTCAGCAGCTGGGTATTGATTATATAGAGCTTAGAGGAGCTAAGATAGAAGAAAAAGTGCTTCGACTTATACCGGAGTCCATGGTGACTAAGTATAGAGTTATACCGGTTGAGATAGATCCTGATAATCCGAATATATTAAAACTTGCTATGTCAGATCCTATGGATATCAATGCCATAGATGATATAGGACTTGTAACAAATCTTCAGGTTGAACCTATGCTTGCCATGGATAATCAGATAAGTGATGCGATAGGTAAGTATTACGGAAGTGCTCAGGCTATGGAAGCTGCCGAGATGTATCGTCAGGAACAGGCAAATGCGTTTGCAGATGAAGAAGACGATGCAAATAATGAAGAAGTAGACAACTCACCTATTGTTCTTCTTGTTAAGCAGATTATCGAGGGCGGTGTAAGACAAAGAGCGTCTGATATACATATAGAGGCATTGGAGACGGGAGTCCGCGTGCGATATAGGATAGATGGTGCGTTGAAGCAGGTTATGACTTATGACTTAAGTATATTGGCAGGTATAACAGCACGTATCAAGATTATTGGTGGTATGGATATAGCAGAGAAGAGAAAACCGCAGGATGGACGTATTACTATCATGGTTGACAGAAAAGAGTATGATGTCCGTGTATCTATTCTTCCTACAGTTTATGGTGAGAAGACGGTTATGCGTCTTACTTCAAAGGATGGATTGACCAAGCCTAAGAGTGCACTTGGTTTCGATGCTGAACAGGAAAAACTTTTTGATAATATACTTAGCAATCCACATGGAATTATACTTGTAACGGGACCTACAGGTTCTGGTAAATCAACTACTCTTTATACTGCGTTAAGTGAGCTGAATAAAGAGGATGTTAATATTATTACTGTAGAGGATCCTGTAGAGGCGAATATCATAGGTATCAATCAGGTTCAGGTTAATAATAAGGCAGATATGACATTTGCGGCAGCACTTCGTTCTATTCTTCGTCAGGACCCTGACATTATTATGATAGGAGAGATTCGAGACGGTGAAACAGCCGGTATAGCAGTTCAGGCGGCTATAACAGGACATTTGGTTGTATCTACACTACATACGAATTCAGCTGCTTCGACAATTACCCGTCTTATAGATATGGGTATAGAATCTTATATAGCGGGTGATGCTGTTGTTGGAGTTATAGCACAGCGACTTGTACGAAGATTGTGTACATCATGCAAACAGGCTCGTCTGATAGAAGATGATGAGAGAGTACAGCTTGGTGTTCCTGCAGATGAAGAAGATGTAGTTGTATATGAGCCTGTTGGATGCCCGTTATGCAATGATACAGGATATGCAGGACGAATAGGTGTGTATGAGATGATGCCTGTATCGAGAAATCTTCAGGCTATCATAGCAGCTGGTGCGCAGGCTGATGCAATAGAAAAACAGGCACTCAAAGAGGGAATGCTGACACTTAGAATGGGTGCAGCGAAACATGTATTAAACGGTATAACATCTATAGCTGAGATGAACAAGATAGTTCATAGTTCCATAACGGTAGCTGAAGATGTTGATATGGGTTAAGGATTACAAAAGCATCTTACGGATTTATATATCAGATGAATCCGAAGAAATAAATTGAAATTATTAATGAAAAATGAAAGGATGGAGATAGGTTATGTTAGATATGAAAGAACTGCTTGCTTTCTCTGTAGAAGCGAAGGCATCAGATGTACATATCGCTGTTGGTATACCGCCAAAACTTAGAATTAATGGTAAACTGACAGAAGTAGAGGTTCCGCCTCTTAATGCAGCAGAGGCAGCGGAAGCTATTGGTTCTACCATGAAGGAAAGACACATATCTATACTTAAGGATAGAGGCGAGGTGGATTTTTCATTTGACTCACCTGAAACAGGACGTTTCCGTGTTAATGTATATATGGACAGAGGAAATATGGCTGCAGCATACAGACGTGTGGAGACACAGATTCCAAGACCTGATCAGTTGGGTATTCCCAGGGAGGTTGTAGAGCTTTATAAGAGAAAAAGAGGACTTGTGCTTGTTACCGGACCTACAGGTTCAGGAAAATCAACTACTCTTGCATCTATTATAAATAAAGCAAACGAGAATCTTACAGACCACATTATAACATTGGAGGATCCTATAGAGTATATTCATCATCACAATAAGGCTATTGTAAACCAGCGTGAGGTCGGCATGGATACATTGAGCTATGCAAATGCATTAAGAGCAGCACTTCGTGAAGATCCGGATATTATTCTTGTAGGAGAGATGCGAGATCTTGAGACAATATCAACAGCTATAACTGCTGCTGAAACAGGACATCTTGTTTTCTCAACACTTCATACAATAGGCGCAGCGAGTACAATCGACAGAATAATAGATATATTCCCTACAAATCAGCAACAACAGGTAAGAGTACAGCTTGCAATGGTGCTTGAAGGGGTTATATCACAGTCACTGCTTCCTGTAGCAAGTGGAAACGGAAGAGTTGCGGCATTTGAAGTAATGCTTGCGTCGCCGGCTATAAGAAGTCTTATAAGAGAAGCAAAGACGCACCAGATTCAGTCAACTATTCAGACAAGCAGACAGCTTGGCATGATTACCATGGATGATGCGTTATATGAGCTGTATTCAGCAGGAACTATTACACGAGAGATGGCTATGACATATTCTCAGGACCAGCAGTATCTGAGAAAAAAGATAAATGGCCAATAAGATATGATGAAAAAGTTACAAAACATGTTATGCATAATGTACAAAATAAACATTAACAATAATTAAAGGTTGATTATGTCGACATAATATAGTATTATAGTTGTATCAATTGTGCGTAAATTGTGTGTTAATTGTGTGTAAATTGCGTGCCTGCACTTGACGGATACGCATTGAGCATGAAAGAATATTGATTGGGTCGGAGGAATAACAATGGCAGTATTTAATTACAAGGTTGTTGACAGAGATGGTAAGAATAAAAAAGGTACCATCGAGGCTCCAAACAAAGAAAGTGCTGAGAAGAAACTGAAATCAGAGGGCTATTCCCTTATGAGTCTGACAGAACAAAGCACTCCTTTGGGAGGAGGTACGTTATTTAAAAAGAGAGTTAAAGCAAGAGATTTAGCGGTATTCTGCAAACAGTTCGCTGCTGTTATAAAGGCTGGTGTTACTATTATATCGGCACTTGAACTGATGGGAGATCAGATAGAGAACAAAACACTGAAGAAAGCTGTTGCGGATGCAAGAACATACGTAGAAAAAGGTGGAACTCTTGCAGATGCATTCAGATTGAATCCTGATGTGTTTCCGCCTATCATGGTAAACATGGTTGCGGCAGGTGAGATGTCGGGTAATCTTGAGATATGTCTTGATAGACTTGTTGAGCATTTTGAAAAGGATAATAATCTTTCGTCGAAGATTAAAGGTGCTATGGTATATCCTATTGTAGTTCTTTGCGTTATGGTTATAGTTATTATAGTGGTGCTTGTTATGGTTATTCCAAACTTTTCACAAATGTTCGAGGATATGGGAACAGATCTTCCGCTTGCAACAAGGATGATGATGGCTGCAGCTGATTTTATAAAATATAAATGGTACATACTTATTATAATTGTTGCGGCTATAGTGTTTGGAGTGAAAATGTTCAAGAAGACTCCTGTGGGATCTCAGCTTTTTGCAAATATCGGACTTAAGGCTCCTATATTTGGAAATTTAAATATTAAGACAGCCTGTGCGAGATTCTCAAGAACCATGAGCACACTTATGGCGTCGGGTATATCTATGATAGATGCTGTTGAACAGGTTGCTAAGATGATGGACAATAAGATAATAAGAGATGGTTTGATGGATGCCAAGACTCAGGTTGCAAAAGGTATTCCACTTTCAAAACCTCTTAAGGATATGGAGATGCTTCCGCCTATGTTGTCGGCTATGACAAAGATAGGAGAGGAAACAGGTGATATAGAAGAAATGCTCAGTAAAGTTGCTGATTTCTATGATGAAGAAGTGGAAGCAGCTACAAATGCTCTTACGGCAGCTATGGAGCCTTTGATTATGGTTCTTCTTGCCTGCGTAGTTGGCATGATAGTAGCAGCCGTATATGGTCCTATCATGAGTATGTACAATGCTCTCGACCAGTACTAAGTAATGATATATGTTATTTATGAAACTTGTACAGATTAATGTGGTTAAATCCGGTAGTGCGAGGGTGCCGGTTTTAATATAAATGTGTTACATACACATACGAACAACAACAAAAAGAAATTTATCTAAGAAAAGGAGAATTATTATTATGAAGAACAACAAAGGTTTCTCATTAGTAGAATTAATTATTGTTATTGCTATTATGGCAATACTTGCAGGTGCTCTTGCACCAGCACTTATCAAGTACATCAACAAGTCAAGAAGAAGTACTGATATTTCAAATGCTGATACAATTCGTTCAGCTCTGCAGACAGCTATGTCAGATGAAGATGCTGCAGATGCTTTAGGAACTGGATTTACTACAGCAACAGCTATTTCAGATATTAAGACTAACTATGGTCAGTTTAGTTCAGAGTTTTCTGATATTGTTGGAACTACATCACTTAAAACAAAGTATCAGAACAAAGGTTGTGAATTTAAAGCTATAGTTGATGTTACAAATAATGTAGTAACAGTATATTCAGCTGGCGGTGTTGAAATTTCACCAGATTCAACTAGCTACTAAAATTTGAATGAATTGATGTGCATTGATGTATGAAATGTACAAATATCTGCGATTTGCGATATGAATTTCCTCGTAATAATATTGCTGGACAGATATAGATATATTTATTTAGAATGAATATATCAACGGCATTTTGGCGCAATGGGTGTTGTTGTGATGCCTGTTGCGCAATTTGCCCTTTGCAGTCAGCGGTTTTTTGCTTGCAAATCAATAAAAGCTATATGTGATTTGGCAACCAACAATAAACTTATGGCGGCAACTGGCTTACTATTAGGCTGGTACTTTATTATGAAATTGCATATTCCTGTTTCTTGTGCATATGAGTCAATGTATATATAGGAGATGCATACATTAAAAGGGTGACAGAATAGTGTTGACCTTTTGTTTGTGCATATAAGTGATATGCGTAAACATATAATAACAAAATGGGGTGAACAGCGGTAAGCTGGTACTCAAGCAATAAAAGGCAATTGCCTTTATTAAAAACTACTGATTAGCGAGGGAGGCTATTAAAATGGCGAGTAACAACAAAGTTTTAACAATCGACATTACAAACGAGAGTATTACAATTGTTGAAGCTACAGCTTCAAACAAAAAACAGTCTACAGTACATAATGCCATTATCTTCGAGACTCCGGAGGATGCGTACGAAGATGGTATTATAAGAGACAAGGAGAGGATAGCTGATGCTATCAAATCGCAGCTTAGTGCGAATGGAATATCAAATAAGAACGCTATATTCGTTCTTTCCTCTACAAAAATCGTTAACAGAGAGGTGGAAGTACCTTTTGTTAAGGAAAACAAAATTAAAGGAATTATTAATGCGAACTCATCAGAGTATTTCCCTGTTAATATAGAAGACTATGTGGTATCACATTCTGTATTGGAAACAGTTACTGATGAAGATGGTAACAAGAAGTTAAGAGTGCTTGCTGTTGCAGCTCCTGAGAACATGGTTCGTTCTTATTATGATGTGGCTGCCATGGCAGGCCTTAAAGTCGTTGCGCTTGATTATATTGGTAACAGTATGCTACAGCTGATCAAGACTCAGACCAGCGAGAATATGACCACTATGGTTATTCAGTTAGGCAGTGAATCAACAGTGCTTAACATTGTAAAGGGGGACACACTTCTCTTGCAGAGAACGGTGCCATACGGTACAAATGTTGTAGTTAATGAAGTTATGGATGCGAAGGGTGTAGATGCAACTACAGCTATGACGCTTCTTCAGAATGAGAGACTTCTTACAGTGGATTTTGATGACAATTCTATAACAGGTTCATTCAGATATCTTATAAACAACATTGGACGTGTGATGGACTTCTTTACATCCAAGAATCCGGATAAGCCGATTGATGATGTATTTCTTACAGGTGATGGTGCTCTTATAAAGGGCATTGACGGCTTATTCAAGGTACAGTTAAATGTATCTACAAGAGTTATGGATACACTGTACAATATAAAATTTGATCCTAAAATTGACTTGAAGATTTATAATCCTGTATATCTTATGGTTCCTATCGGTGCTGCTTTTGAACCTATGGGCTTCGAACTTACAGAAACTGGCGGAAAAAAGAAAAGCAGTGGTGCAAGCTTCGACTCAACGCCTATTATTATTGCATTTCTTATATTGGCAGTTGTTGTTGCCGGTGGAGTAACAGCTTATTCTTTCATAGCAAAGAATAAGGCGCAGAGTGATCTTGATAAGGTTAATAAAGATATTGAAGCAATAAGAGATATTGAAACTATAGTACAGGATTATGAAAAAGCGGAAACA
>JBJEMQ010000263.1:0-7413 GCA_051879755.1 Coprococcus sp.
GGTGATGTTGTAGTAATCAGATATGAAGGCCCTAAGGGCGGCCCTGGTATGAGAGAAATGCTTAATCCTACATCTGCTATAGCCGGTATGGGACTTGGTTCAACAGTTGCACTTATTACTGACGGACGTTTCTCAGGTGCGAGCAGAGGAGCTTCTATAGGTCATGTTTCACCTGAAGCTGCTGTTGGTGGACCTATAGCACTTGTTGAAGAAGGAGATATCATAAAGATAGATATTAATAATTGTACACTTAGTCTTGATGTTCCTGAGGATGTACTGGCAGAAAGAAGATCCGCATGGAAGCCTAGAGAACCAAAGGTAACAACCGGTTATCTGGCAAGATATGCTTCAATGGTTACATCGGGTAACAGAGGCGCAATACTTGAAATTCCTAAAGCAAAGTAGTATAGTAAGTGAACACTTAGTTTACGTGCCATATATATAGCATTAGATAATATATATTTATAAAGAAGGAGAAAATAAGAAAATGGCAAAGATATCAGGTTCTGAAATAGTTATTGAATGTTTAAAAGAACAGGGTGTTGATACCGTATTCGGTTATCCGGGTGGAACAATACTAAACGTATATGATGCACTTTATAAACACCAGGATGAAATAAACCATGTATTAACTTCTCACGAGCAGGGAGCTGCTCATGCAGCAGATGGTTATGCAAGAGCAACCGGTAAGGTTGGTGTGTGTATGGCAACATCCGGACCGGGAGCAACAAATCTTGTAACAGGTATTGCAACAGCATATATGGATTCAATTCCTATAGTGGCAATTACTGCAAATGTTGGTGTGAATATGCTTGGTAAGGATAGTTTTCAGGAGATAGATATAGCCGGAGTCGTTATGCCTATAACAAAGCATAGTTTTATAGTAAAGAGTATTGAAGAGCTTGCTCCGACTATAAGAAGAGCATTTAAAATAGCAAAGTCCGGAAGACCGGGCCCTGTACTTGTGGATATAACAAAGGATGTAACTGCTGCGGGGACTGAATTTACACCTGTAGTTCCTGAAACTGTTATGCGAAAGACGGATACTATTGAAGAAGCATCAGTTAATAAGGTGCTTGAGATGATAAAAGTATCAAGAAGACCATATATTCTTGTAGGTGGTGGTGCAATTATTTCAGATGCTTCTGCAGAACTGGCAGAATTTGCAGATAAGGTAGATGCACCTGTGTGTGATACTCTTATGGGCAAAGGTGCTTTTGATGGAAATAGTGAAAGGTATACAGGCATGATAGGTATGCATGGTACAAAGGTATCAAACCTTGGTGTGTCAAGAGCAGACCTTGTAATTGTTGTAGGAGCACGTTTCTCAGACAGGGTTATTGGAAATGCAGCAAAGTTTGCACCAAATGCAAAGATAATACATATAGATATAGATGCGGCTGAGATAGATAAAAATATTAAAACAAGTGCAAGCATAGTAGGTGATGCTAAGGAGATTCTTTCTATTTTAAATAGTAAACTTCCTGCTCAGTCAAATAAAACATGGATAGCAGAGATAGAAGAACTTAAGTCACAGAATCCTGATGTTTATACTGTTGATAAGCTGAACGGACCTGCGGCAATCAGAAAGATATATGAAATAACAGAGGGTAATGCAATTATTACGACAGATGTAGGACAGCATCAGATGTGGGCAGCTCAGAATTATATATTCAAAGAACCAAGAACATTTCTGTCATCAGGCGGACTTGGTACTATGGGATATGGTGTAGGAGCAGCTATAGGAGCAAAGTATGGAAGGCCTGATAAAACTGTTATTAATATAGCAGGAGACGGATGCTTCCGTATGAATATGAATGAGATAGCTACAGCAGCAAGATATAATGTCCCGATTATTCAGGTTGTACTTAATAACCATGTTCTTGGAATGGTCAGACAGTGGCAGACACTTTTTTATGACCATAGATATTCGAACACTGTACTTGATGATTCAGTTGATTTTGTCAAGGTGGCAGAAGGACTTGGTGCTGTTGGTATCAGAGTAACAAATCTTCAGGAATTTGAAGAGGCTATGAAGACTGCTGTTTCAGCAGAAAAGCCTGTAGTTATTGATGTAATGATAGATAATGATGATAAGGTATGGCCTATGGTAGCACCGGGAGCTGCTATTGATACATGCTTTTCAGCAGATGATCTTGAGAGTTAAAAAATGAGAATAAAGGAGAAAAAGAAAAATGGCAAGAGTATTTAACTTTTCAGCAGGACCTTCGGTATTACCAGAGGTAGTTTTAAAAGAGGCAGCAGATGAGATGCTTGATTACAGAGGCACCGGTATGAGTGTTATGGAAATGAGCCATCGTTCAAAGGCTTATGACACTATTATTAAGGAAGCGGAGAAAGACCTTCGTGATTTAATGGAAATTCCTGATAATTATAAGGTGTTATTTTTACAGGGTGGAGCATCACAGCAGTTTGCGGCTATTCCAATGAACCTTATGAAAAATGGTGTAGCAGACTATATTATTACAGGTCAGTGGGCAAAAAAAGCGTATGAAGAGGCAAAAAAATATGGTAAGGCAAATGCTATTGCTTCATCAGCTGACAAGACATTTTCATATATACCTGACTGCTCAGACCTTCCAATTAGTGAAGATGCTGATTATGTATATATTTGTCATAATAATACAATTTATGGTACTACATATCACACTTTGCCAAATACAAAGGGTAAAATTCTTGTAGCAGATATGTCATCTGATATTTTATCACAGCCTGTAAATGTATCAGATTACGGACTTATTTATTTTGGTGTTCAGAAGAATGTAGGACCTGCAGGTGTAGTTGTAGTAATTATCCGTGAGGATTTAATAAGAGATGATGTAATGCCATTTACACCAACTATGCTTAAATATAAGACACAGGCTGATAATGATTCTCTTTATAATACACCACCATGTTATGGTATCTATATATGTGGTAAGGTATTTAAATGGGTTAAAGAGATGGGTGGACTTACAGCAATGAAGGCTCATAATGAGAAGAAAGCTGCTATCCTTTATGATTTCCTTGACAACTCAAAACTGTTTAAGGGAACTGTTGTAAAGGAAGACCGTTCACTGATGAATGTTCCGTTTGTAACAGGAAATGAAGAACTCGATGCTAAGTTTGTAAAGGAAGCTACTGAAGCAGGTTTTGTAAATCTTAAAGGACATAGAACAGTTGGCGGTATGAGAGCTTCTATATACAATGCTATGCCTATAGAAGGTGTTGAGAAGCTTGTAGAGTTTATGAAAGCATTTGAAGAAGCAAATTCATAGTAATAAGGAGATAGAGAAATGTCAGTTAAAATAAATTGTTTAAATCCTATAGCAGCCTGTGGAATGGAATTATTGCCATCTACATATGAGATAACAGATAATTATGCAGAAGCAGATGCAGTTCTTGTAAGAAGTGCGGCTATGCATGACCTTGAGCTTTCAGATAAGCTTCTGGCAGTTGCAAGAGCAGGTGCCGGTGTCAATAATATTCCGCTTGATAAGTGCGCTGAAAAGGGTATTGTAGTATTTAATACACCAGGTGCAAATGCAAATGGTGTTAAGGAGCTTGTTGTTGCAGCACTTATGATGGCATCAAGAGACCTTGTGGGTGGTTATAACTGGGTTGTAGAAAATGCATCTGACCCGGATATTGCAAAAAAAGTAGAAAAGCAGAAGAAGAATTTTGCGGGTTGTGAGATTCTTGGAAAGAAGCTTGGTGTTATAGGTCTTGGCGCGATAGGTGCAAAGGTTGCAAATATAGCAGTAAGACTTGGTATGGAGGTATATGGATACGACCCATATGTTTCAGTTGATGCAGCATGGGGCATATCAAAAAATGTTAAACATATAACAAATGTTGAGGATATCTATAAAGAGTGTGATTATATCACAATTCATGTTCCTGCCCTTGACAGTACAAAGGGAATGCTTAATGCTGATGCATTTTCAATGATGAAGGATGGCGTTGTTATCCTTAACTTTGCAAGAGATATTCTGGTAAATGAAGATGATATAAAAGTAGCTCTTGAATCCGGTAAGGTAGGAAAGTATATGACAGATTTCCCTAACACAAAGATTTCAGGTGTAAAAAATGTAGTAGCATTGCCACATCTTGGTGCGTCAACAGCAGAGTCAGAGGATAATTGTGCTATTATGGCATGTAAGGAGATTACAGACTTTATAGAAAACGGAAATATAAAGAACTCTGTAAATTATCCGAATGTAAATATGGGTGCCTGCTCAGATGCAGCACGTATAACAATATGCCATAAGAATATACCTAATATGCTTACACAGTTTACAGGTGTATTTGCAAAGAAGAGTGGAAATGTATCAGGAATGATAAGTCAGGCAAGAGGAGATTATGCATATTCTATTCTTGATGTAGGCGTTGTTCCTACAGATGAAGATGTAGCTGCACTTTCAGCAATTGAAGGTGTTGTAAAGGTACGTGTAATCAAGTAAATAGTAATAGAGGAGAAAGAGAAATGAGTGATAAATTGAAGGTTGGTATTCTTGGTGCTACAGGTATGGTTGGACAGAGATTTATATCTTTGCTCGAGAATCATCCATGGTTTGAGGTAGTAACAGTTGCTGCCAGTCCAAGAAGTGCAGGTAAGACATATGCAGAGGCAGCAGGTGACAGATGGAAGATGACAACACCTATGCCGGAAGCAGTAAAAAATCTTGTTGTATATAACGTAAATGAGGTAGAGAAGGTAGCTGCTACAGTTGATTTTGTATTCTCAGCAGTAGATATGACAAAGGAAGAGATTAAAGCTATTGAAGAAGCATATGCAAAAACTGAGACTCCTGTAGTATCAAATAATTCTGCACACAGATGGACACCTGACGTACCTATGGTAGTTCCTGAGATTAATCCGGAACATATGAAGGTTATAGATTTCCAAAAAAAGAGACTTGGTACAACAAGAGGTTTTGTTGCAGTAAAGCCTAATTGCTCAATTCAAAGCTATGCACCTGTTCTTACGGCATGGAAAGAATTTGAGCCATATGAGGTAGTTGCTACAACATATCAGGCTATATCAGGCGCAGGAAAGACTTTCAAAGACTGGCCGGAGATGGAGGGAAATATTATTCCTTACATCGGCGGAGAGGAAGAGAAGTCTGAGAAGGAGCCACTTCGTATCTGGGGTAAGATAGAGGATGGCGTCATCGTTCCTGCTACATCACCTGTTATTACATGTCAGTGTATCAGAGTTCCTGTATTAAACGGACATACAGCAGCAGTATTTGTTAAGTTTAAGAAGAAGGTAACTAAGGAACAGCTTATCGAGAAGCTTGTAAGCTTCAAAGGTGCTCCACAGGAGCTTGGGCTTCCAAGTGCACCAAAGCAGTTTATCCAATATCTTGAGGATGATAACCGTCCACAGGTATCGCTTGACGTAGACTATGAAAATGGTATGGGTATCAGTGTAGGACGTATCCGTGAGGATTCAGTATATGACTGGAAGTTTGTAGGTCTTTCACATAATACTGTAAGAGGTGCTGCAGGCGGTGCTGTTCTCTGCGCAGAACTTCTTAAGGCGCAGGGATATATTACAAAGAAATAGTATATAATATTGTTTGATAGATTCCCATCTGCATTTAATTTTAGATGTTTCACCTGTCTGCTTGATAGGGGTTATATCAATTAAACAGATGGGAATTTCCTGCTATATAAATTTGATGGAATTGTATTAAATCAGTGTAAAAAATATGGAAGAAATGCGTTGACGATAAATAATCCATTTGTTAAAATTTGTATAGATATGTAAATGCAAATCACATAAAGGAAAAGGAGGAGTATTTTTATGGTGAAAAGCAAAAAAATGCTTGCTACTGCAGTCAGTATAGCAATGATTGGTCAGTCAATTGCAAGCTCAGGTATTGTGTTTGCTGCCGGTTCAAATGGCATAAGTATCAGTGATACATTTAAAGATACGACATTTAGTTCATATGTATCATCCAGTTTTGATACAGATAAGGATGGTTATCTTTCAAGTTCAGAGATTTCGGCTGTAAATGAGATAGACATATCTGATAAAAAACCAGCTATAACAAGTGTTGAAGGTATTGAAGTATTTACGGAATTAACTTCTCTTGATTGCTCGGATCAGGCTATAAAAGCATTAGATGTTTCCAACTTTCAAAATTTGGAATATTTGGATGCTTCTAGCAACCAGATAGTATCACTAGATTTATCAAGTAATCCTAATCTTAAACATCTTGATGTAAGTGATAATCTTATGACAATATTAAGTTTGTCTCAGAATTCTAATTTGGAATATCTTGATGTCTCAGGCATTAATATAAATTCAATAGATTTGTCTGATATGGATAATTTGCAGTATCTGGATGTAAGTGGCACTGCAATAAAGGAACTTGATTTGTCAAATAACAGAAAACTCAGAATATTGGCATGTATGTATGCTAAGGCGCTTAATACATTAGATGTTAGTAATTTGGGAGACTTAACTACATTAAACTGTAAAGGTAGTGCTTTGACAAAGCTTGATGCTTCAGAGAATGCAAAACTTACATGTATCGATTGTTCTAGCGCTTCTATATCAGATATTAATGTGAGTGGTGATAAATTGCTTAGTACTTTGGATTGTTCAAATAACAAGATTAGTTCGATTGATCTGTCGACAAATGTAGCATTAATATCACTTAATATTAATAGTAATAAACTTGGAAGTAATTCTATAGATTTAAGTAATAATAAAAATTTAACAGATTTGATTATAGGAGAAAACGAACTTTCGGTTATTGACTTGCAGTATAATACAGCTTTGGAATATTTGGACTGTACAGGCAATAAACTTACAAGTATTGATTTAAAAGCAAATACAAACTTGATATCTCTTATAGTAGATAACAATATGTTGACTTTTATTGATGTATCTGCAAATAATAAACTTAAAGAATTTAGCGCAAATAATAATAAGCTGACATCTCTTGATTTATCAAGTTGTGAGGGACTTATAGATGGATCAGTAAGCTGCACGGGAAACAGTTTGGAGATAACTCTCGACGAAACTAATTATAACTATGACTTATCACAACTTGTCGGATTTAATAAATCTAAAAAAGATGTAGCAGGGGATTTTATTATACCAGAAAACGATAATAGAATTGCAATGTTAGCTTCAGATAAACAATATGCTAAGACAGATGGTGCGGTAATAGATGCATATAATTTGATTCCAAATCTTGATACTGATAAGGTTACATATAGATATTATTATGGTTTGGGAAATAAATACGCACAGTTTACATTAAATATCAGCAATCCATTCAAGGTTACTGTAGAGGTGTCACACAGTGCTGAATCAGCATCTGTAAATGATGATATTGAAATGCAAAAGGGAACAGTAGCAACGCTGAAAGCTATTCACACTACGACCAAAGC
>JBJEMQ010000264.1:0-7385 GCA_051879755.1 Coprococcus sp.
TATCCATATCTATTCTATGTACAATTCCCGGCCTGAATTCTCCATTTATTGTGGAAAGATTATTTTGAAAATGATGCATCAGACCATTTACCAGAGTACCTGTATAATGACCTGGTGCAGGGTGAACTACCATGCCTTTGGGTTTATTTATAATAATTATATCATTATCTTCATATACTATATCCAGAGGAATGTCCTCAGGAACAATCTCGACCTGATGAGGTTCTGGTATGGATATATCTATCAAATCAGACGCAGATACCTTATAACTAGGTTTTACAGGTATGCCATTTACACATACAAGTTTATCTGCGAATAACCCTTTCAGAAATGAGCGTGAATAATCATCAAAATAATCTGATAGAGCTTTATCTATTCTTTTATTTTCCCAATTGCTGTCAGCTTCAATATTGTAAGATTCCAATTTATTTTATTCCGCCTTATTATTAGTGTCTACACAAAACTAAAGTGAAGGTTTGTGTAGTTAGTGTCACTATGATTTAAAAAGAGTATTAAAGTCTTCATCCTTGTATTTAAATAGAACAAGTATAAGAATGATTATTATACTGCATGTTATGTAAATATCAGCTACATTAAATACAGGGAAACTTATGAACTTGAATTCAAACATATCTATTACATAGCCATGTATAATTCTATCTATAATATTTCCAATAGCACCTGATATTAATATTAAAATACATATTCGGAGAGCTTTAAAGTTGTTTTGTTTTAGCATTCTTATATATATAATTATAGCACCAATAAGTATAGCTATAGTAAGTATCAGAAGAAATATCCGTTTCCCATAGAAGCTTCCCCATGCAGCTCCCTGATTCTGTACATATGTAATACTAAAGAAACCATCAATAAGCTTTATGGAACTGCCTACAGTCATTTTTGCATTAATAATATATTTTACAATCTGGTCAATAAATGTAAGTAAAATAACACTAATAATAGATAAAATACAGTTTTTTTTCATAATGTCTCCTTACAGGTTTTGTGCCGTAATAAATGCTTCTGCCATATCTTCTAAGGTTATATTCATATCGATATATGCATCTCCAATTCTGTTAAGAAGGATAAATTTTATCTTATCACCTGTCATTTTCTTGTCATTTTTTGTATATTCAATAACAGTTGATGCATTTATATTATAATTGGACAATTCTGGGAAGTTGTATGATTTAAATACATTACATATTGTATCTAAATCATCTTTGCTTATTAGTCCTTTTGAATACGATATAGATGCAGCAAGAATACATCCAAGTCCTACACAGGCACCATGACTGAGTTCAAGATTCAGGTACTTTTCAATTGCATGACCAAGTGTATGACCAAAATTTAAAAGCGCTCTTTCGCCTTTTTCTGTAGGGTCGTTCTCTACTACCATACGCTTGATATTACAACTTACTTTAATCATATGAGTTAAAGCTTCTTTGTTTTTGGAAAGTATAATATCTCTATTATCAATAAGCCATTGAAAATAATCAGCGTCTTTTATAAGACCATGCTTAATTACTTCACCCATACCTGATGTAAACTGCTCATTAGATAAAGTATCAAGTGTTGATACATTGATATATACCAGCTTTGGCATATGAAAAGCACCAACCATATTTTTATAGGAGTCGAAATCAACACCTGTTTTGCCACCTATGCTACTATCTACTTGTGCAAGAAGGCTGGTTGGTATCTGGACAAAATCAATGCCTCTCAGATATGTTGCGGCAGCATAACCAGTGATATCACCTGTAACACCTCCGCCTAAGGCAATAAGAAGGTCTTTTCTGTCGAACTTTGCCAAAATTAGTTTTTCATATATCATTTTTACTGTGTCAAGATTTTTATTTTCTTCACCTGCTTCGAATATTATGGATATTAATTCTTTGCATTTATTTTGAAGTAAATTTGTTATAGAATCCAAATAAAGTGGTGCTACATTTGATTCTGTGATTATACAAACCCTTCTATCAGCAATTCCCTGTCCGGCAAGTAACCGAGGCAGGGAATCAAAATCTTCTGCAAAGAAAATATCGTAAATAGGCTTATTATCCATATGAACTGTAAGCGAATTATTCATTACAATATCTCCTTTAATATGTATTATTGTCTAATTTGTATTAAATGGGTCTACAAATGATTTGCCACCCAAATTTTTTGTATATACGGAAGAATCACTGGTTAAATTGCTACTACCACCTGCGCCACCTAAAGGAGAATCAGCAAAAGATGAAGAATTATTCATGCCTCCGAGTGTAGACTCATCTCTCATCTGAGGGTCGCCACTAAAGGCTGTGAATTTGGCTGCATTTGAAGTTTTTTGGCCTTGCGGTTTATATGAGTCACCAGAACCGCTTTCTTTAATTATATCTTCAAATTTCAATCCAAGTTCTTCATTTATAGGATTTGTTGCAAGAAATTCTAAATGAGAATTCATCAAATCTCTAAAAGCAATAGCATAATCCTTATATTGCTGCTTGATACCATCTATGCTGTTTTCGATTTTTTCTAATTCTTCTCTTGCGGCATGCACTATGCTATTTGCCTTAAGTTTAGCATCATTTTCGATTATTTTTGCCTTCTCATTTGCATTTTTAGTTGATTCCTCAGCATTCTTTTCTGCCAGCATAAGTGACTTCTGTAGCTTGGATTCAGTAGTTCTGTAATGAACAAGACTATCTGTAAGTGTTTTTACCTGATTTGTCAGCTCAGCATTTGATTTATATAATTCAGTATAGCTAAGCGCAACCATCTCAAAGAATGCATCTACATCCTTCTTTGAATAACCCATTCCCGTTTGAAATTTCTTCTGTTGTAAATCAACAGGTGTAAGCATATGTAACCCCTCCTCATAATGAAATGCTTCGTAATGTAAAATTAATATCTGTCAACCTGAGAAGTGAGTGAAGAATCACCCAATATTTCTTCTCTTAAATCTCCTGATACATATATGTCATTTGGAGCAGCAATAAATATATTTCCTGAAATAGCCTGAAGGGAGCCGTCTACAGCATAGCATGCACCTGCTATGAAATCAATAATTCGCTGAGCTGTGGAAAGTTCAATACCTTCCATATTGATAACTATAGCCTGTCCGCTTCTTAAGTGATCTATAATCATCTGGGCATCATCAAATTCATCAGGCTTAATAACATATACATGTTGTGATGAATATTGAGATCTTGAATTATTTATAGATACAAGCTTATTGTTGTTTACCGGAGCCGCATTTCTTGTCTGTTTAACAGCTTTATTTTTTTTCTGAGCCGGCTGCTGTGAAGCAGCTGCATTGTATGAAGACTTATGTGACTGGAAAGGTGAAGATTTTGCAGGTGCCGACTTTGGTTCATATTCTTCGAAATCATCATCGTCATCATCTTCTTCATCTTCGTCAAAAAGGTCGTCATCGAAATCGTCTCCAGAATCATTTAATTTAAAATAGTCTAAGAAACTCTTTTTTGCACTACTCTTTGCCATGATGGTTCTCCTTTATTATATATTATAATTCCTCGCACCAAAAATTCCGGTGCCTACTCTAACCATAGTAGCACCTTCTTCAATGGCAACTTCATAATCATTTGTCATGCCCATTGAAAGCACATTCATATCAATATTATCAATGTTTTTAGATTTTATGTCAAGTGATAAATCCCTTAATTTCTTAAAATATATTCTGTTTTCTTCCGGATTTTCGACAAATGGAGCTATTGTCATAAGACCTTTTACTTTTATATGTGGAAAATCCTTTATTTCATTTATTAAATCGAGTACTTCCCATGTTTTTATTCCAAATTTTGACTCTTCCTCAGCTACATTAACTTCTATAAGAATAGGACATATTACATCCTTTTTGGCAGCTTCCTTCTCAATGGTCTTTGCAAGATTGAGAGAATCTACAGAATGTATCATAGATACTTTATCTACAATGTATTTTACCTTGTTTGTCTGTAGATGTCCTATCATATGCCAGTTTACTGCTTTGGAGATATTGTCATATTTGTCGGTAAGCTCCTGGACTTTATTTTCTCCATAGTTAATGCAGCCTGTTTCGCTTAAAAGCTCCTCTATATCTGAAAGTGGTTTTGTTTTGCTTACAGCAATGAGTGTTACTTCATTTCTGTCTCTTCCGCTTCTTGCGCATGCATCAAGTATTTTGGCTTCTACAGCATCATAGTTTTCTTTTAACATTTATATCTCAACTCCCGTCCATATAATCAATATATTACTTGATTTTCTTTCACTTCATTTCCTATCAAAACTATTCTGTCATAGGCTGATATGCCATATGAAATATCCGGTTCAACTATAGAATAGTCATCCCCGGCAATCATTATGTTAATACGTTTAAATCGGGCTGTTCCCTGTGTAACACAAAATACACCCTCCAGCTTATGGGTTGCAGCTGTAGTAAGTGAAAATGTTTCGTTTGTGTCATTTGCGATAAATACAGCATCACTGTCTATTCCTGCCGGGTCAACGTAGCAGAAACGTTCATCAGTAAAATAAATAATAGGTGATATCTGTTTAACAGATATATCTCCTGTTTCTGTAAGAATTCTCTGATTAAAAAACTGTTCATTTGAAGAACCGCTGCCTGCTGTAAGAAATTCAATAGGTACAATATAAACATCCTTTTCTACGATGGCAGAATTTGGAATTTTAAGTCCTTTTGTTTCAGAGAAAATAAAATTAATATCGAGATAACGCTCATTTACATATTGAGCCATATAGTTTTCCATATTAATTACTATATAACAATCTTCATCCTGTTCAATAGCCTCATATTTTTCAGTAAGCTTCTTACCGGAGTTATTAATTGTAAATCTGACATATTCTGAATCAGATATTTTTTTAAACTCATCTTTTGTAAGCTTTACTGCAATTTGCCATTTTTCACTGTCTATTATCTTATATACAGGACTTCCTGAAGCTATAATATCACCTGTTTTTAGTGTCTGTTTATTGTAAGTAGTTTTATCAAATACTTCAGGAGAAAGCTTTGATACATCAAAGTCCTCAAAACCATCCTGGTAATATGTAACTATACCGCTTGTTGACGATTTATAAGCCCTGAAGGTACTGTCAAATGATGAATTGGATGTAAGCTGCTCAAGGGCCAGCTCTTCATAAAGCTCTAATACTTTATTGTCTATACTATATTTAAAATCATAAACATCAGAAAATGATGATGATGAAAAACCAGCTTTGAACATTCGAATCTGACTACTTATATCATTATATTCTTTATCTGTCAGCAGATCCTTGTTGTTGCTTTGAACATCATAAAGAGCATCATACATTGAACCTGTTTCGTCTATTGAATATACATTTGAGCCTTTAGATACCTTTTCACCATCCCTTATGTAATAACATACATAACCTGATGTATCGCTATAATTGAAACTTTCATTTCTGATGGCTATTCCGGTAGCAGTAAAATCAGTATCATAGCTGCTTTCTTCTACCTGAAAAATGCTCAATTCATGGTCATTTACAGACATAGCTATACGAATGATCATATATATAAAAATAATTGTAAACAAAACAAAGCCAAAGCTTATTTTTAGATGTAACGGCTTTGGATTCTTTCTTTTAATGGTTAACATTAAAAATCTCCTTTAAAGATAAAACTATGAGAAACATTTTATTGGTTCGAAAATGAACGAAGAAAATGTTTCTCATAATATTAATTTATAATTATAATGCGGCTATTATATTCGCTTTAAATTCTTCAGGAACTTCGTTGCTGTCAGTTGCAAAACAGATGATAATATCAATTTGAAATTTAGATGAGATATTATCAATCATATCCAGTGCATGTTTTACATCATCTTCTGCATTTTCAGTAAATGTAATTGTCTTAAAGTTATCTATATATATTTTTTCAATATCACTATCATGAGAAATTATTCCAAGAATAAAACCTATAAACATATCAAGATTATCTATGCTGTAATTCGTGCAGTTAACCATACGGACACGATTACTGAGTTCATACATATGTTTATTGTTGTTATCAAGAAAAACTATAGAACCTGAAACAACCTTAACATCGTTGTTTACTTTATCAATAAGTACCTTTGTTTTTCCTTTACCCTTATCTCCTGTAATAATTTGAATCATTGTAATGCCTCCTAAAATGTATATTAGAATAATCTTATTCTGCAAGTTTAATCAGATTTGTCATATCTTTGTACAGAGTATCTCTGTCTTCGGCACCAGCCACAACAGCAATATATCTGTCACCTGTAGAGTTTTTGACAAATTCCAGTATCAGACAATTTCCTGCTTCGTCAGTTGTACCGGATTTCCATGAACCGAGAGAATAACCATCAGGCAGGTTAAATTCGTCTGATAAAAAACCATTTGTTGGCTCTATCTCTATTGTCTGAGTTTCGCCAAATTCATCGATATATGTAAAATCATATAACGGAAGAGAATCTATTACATAAGCAAGATCATGCTTTATAAATTCCGAAAATATAATATACAAATCATATGCTGTTGTATAGTGGTCGTCAGAATGAAGACCGTGAGGATTTTCAAAATGTGTATTTACAGCTCCTAAATCAAAAGCTTTTTCATTCATCATATCCACAAATGCTGACTGACTGCCGGCAACCTCTTCGGCAAGAAGTACTGCACAATCATTATATGACCTTATAAGCAGGCTGTACAGCAGATTTTTTACAGTTACCTGGCACCCACCTGTAAGGCTGCTGGCCATGACATCCCATTCGTCGAATGTAATTGTGTGGTCGAGTGTTACAACTTTATCCAATGAAAGCTTATTCTGCTCTATACTTTCTATTACAAGAAGTCCTGTCATTATCTTTGTCATACTGGCAGGGTAAATTTTTTCATGTACATTATAGGCAACAATAGGCTCTTTTGTAGTATCATTTATAAGTAATGCTGAAGCGGTCTTTTTGTATGCAGATTCATTTATATTTTCACCGTCACCTATAACAGCAAAATTACCTGCCATACCATATGTTCCATATACAGGCATATTACATGCCAGACCAAGCTCCAACTGATTTTTTGTGTTATATGTTTTTTTCCCACATCCGCATAATGTAAATATGGTAAATATCATTAATGAAATAATTAAAAGATATTTTTTCTTCATAATAACCCCTATTATTATTTGTAGAATTCACGCCAGTCTAAATCTCCTCTGTCAAGTGCTTTTATAAGGAGCTCAGCAGTAGCAAGATTTGTTGCAAGTGGTATGTTATGAGTATCACAAAGCGTAAATATATTATTTATGTCGGGTTCATGAACTTTGGGATGAAGAGGGTCTCTCAAAAAAATAACCATATCAATATCATTATTTTCAATCTGGGAACCGAGCTGCTGTTCTCCACCCAGAT
>JBJEMQ010000265.1:0-7369 GCA_051879755.1 Coprococcus sp.
AGAGTATAAGTCATCAGTAAATGAGATAATGGGAAGTTTACTTTCTTAGAGTAAAATTATAGTTGGCAAGAAACGTTTACTTTTTGGTAGTTGACAATGAAATATTCATGAATTATAATTTTTGTGTTGATGGCTATGACGAAGACGAGTAACGCACTTTATCGCTTACAGCGAGTTGGGGATGGTGAAAGCCTGACAGAGTGAATGAGCGTGAATAACAACTTTAACAGCCTGTTTTTTTAAGGAGTGACTGCAAGGCAGTAAGTCAGGTGGCACCGCGGACAAAAAGAGTTTATGTTCGTCCTGAATATTTTGTGCGATATTCAAGATGAACATAAGCTCTTTTGTGATTTCGCGCAAAACTCGTGATTTGAAAGATAGGAGAAATGAAATGACAACAGCAAACATTTATCGTGACAGATTATTGAATGAGATTACTGAAGCGGATGTAGATGCAACTATTAAGGTTGCTGGATGGGTTGAGAATATCAGGGACCATGGTGGTGTATCATTTATTGATTTACGTGATATGTATGGAGTACTTCAGGTAGTCATGCGTGATACTACTCTGCTTGAGGGTATAAGCAAAGAAGATTGTGTATCTATTGAGGGTAAGATAGAGCATAGGGATGAGGAAACATATAATCCTAAGATACCTACAGGAACTATTGAACTTGAGGCTCATTCTGTCAATATTCTTGGTAAGGTATATAAGCAGGTTCCGTTTGAGATTATGACATCAAAGGAAACCCGTGAGGATGTAAGACTTAAATACAGATATCTTGATCTCAGAAACAAGAAAGTAAAGGATAACATGATATTCAGAAGTCAGGTTATAAGCTTTCTTCGCCAGAAGATGACAGAAATGGGATTTCTTGAAATACAGACACCTATACTTTGTGCGTCATCACCGGAAGGCGCAAGAGACTATATTGTGCCATCAAGAAAATTCAAGGGTAAGTTTTATGCACTTCCGCAGGCACCACAGCAGTATAAGCAGTTGCTTATGGTTGCAGGCTTCGACAAATATTTTCAGATAGCTCCGTGCTTCAGAGATGAAGACGCAAGAGCAGACCGTTCACCGGGTGAGTTCTATCAGCTTGATTTTGAGATGAGCTTTGCAACACAGGAGGATGTATTTGCAGTAGGTGAGGAAGTGTTGTCAGCTACATTTGAGAAGTTTGCTCCGGAAGGGGCAAAGGTTACACAGGCACCATATCCAATTATCAGCTATAAGCAGGCTATGCTTGAGTTTGGTACGGATAAGCCTGACCTTAGAAATCCTCTTAGAATAATAGACCTGACAGATTTCTTCCAGAGATGTACATTTGCACCATTCCATGGTAAGACTGTTCGTGCTATTAATGTTCCTGCAAAACTTTCAAAGGGACAGCATGAGAAGCTTCTTAAGTATGCTCAGTCTATTGGTATGGGCGGTTTGGGATATCTTGAAGTACTTGATGATATGACATATAAGGGACCTATAGATAAGTTTATACCGGATGATATGAAAGATGAGATAAAAGAGCTTGCAGGACTTGAGGCCGGAAATACTATATTCTTTATAGCGGATGTTGAAGAGCTTGCTGCATCATTTGCAGGACAACTGCGTACAGAGATAGCAACAAGACTTGATATGATAGAGAAGAATGCATATCGTTTCTGTTATATTAATGATTTCCCTATGTATGAATATGATAAGGAAACAAAGAAGATTATATTTACACATAATCCATTTTCGATGCCACAGGGAGGCCTTGAGGCATTGAATGCAAAGGATCCTCTTGATATTCTTGCATATCAGTATGATATTGTATGTAATGGTATTGAGCTTTCATCAGGTGCTGTCAGAAATCATAATCTTGATATTATGGTTAAGGCATTTGAGATTGCCGGATATACAGAGGATGATCTTAAGGAGAAGTTTGGCGCATTGTATAATGCATTCCAGTTCGGTGCACCGCCTCACGCAGGTATGGCACCTGGTGTAGACCGTATGATTATGCTTCTTAAGAATGAAGAAAACATCAGAGAGGTTATTCCATTCCCTATGAATGGAAATGCACAGGATCTTATGTGTGGAGCTCCGGGTGAGGTTACTGAGCAGCAGCTGCGTGAGGTTCATATAAAAGTAAGACAATAATATACGGATAGAAATATTATTCTGTAGTTTTAGAATATTGAAAGGATAACAGCCGTGATACTTTGTATCAGTTGTTATCCTTTTTGTCTTAATCATGCATTCCTAAAATCATAAAATTCTTCAAACAGATTAAGAAATGTATGTAAATTATTTGAGAATTTACATACAATTTACATATTTATGAAAGGAATAATACATGAGGATGTTAATATATTGCTGATTTACAAGAGAATACATGCCGCCGTAATGAAGTGCGGGGGTGATATATTATATAAGGAGAGCAATATATGAACGAAAATGTAAAGATTATTTTTGGATTAATTGGTGGCCTTGCCATGTTCCTTTTTGGAATGAACAGTATGAGTGATGCTTTGCAGAAAGCGGCAGGAGAACGAATGAAGAAGATACTGGGATTCCTTACAAAAAATCCACTTATGGGAGCTTTGGCCGGAGCTCTTGTAACTGCCGTTCTTCAGAGTAGTTCAGCAACAACGGTTATGGTTATCGGATTTGTCAGTGCAGGGTTGATGAGTCTGCCACAGGCTATTTCTGTTATATTTGGTGCGAATATAGGTACTACAATGACAGCACAGTTGATGGCATTTAAAATAAGTAATTATATATATCCGATTATATTTATTGGCTTTATGCTGAATTTTATATGTAAGAAAGAGAAAATAAAAAATGTTGGAATGGTTATTTTTTCATTTGGACTTCTATTTGAAGGAATAGAAATAATGGGAAGCGTTATGAAGCCGCTGGCAAATAGTCCAATATTTTTAAATCTTATGGGAAAGGTTTCTGAGATACCTATACTTGGAGTTGGACTTGGTCTGGTTATGACGCTTGTAGTTCAAAGCAGTTCTGCTACTATCGCTGTATTGCAGAATTTTGCTTCACAGGCCGGGCCGGATGGTGTTACAAGTGTTATGGGACTTGCGGGAGCGATACCAATATTGCTGGGTGATAATATTGGTACAACCATAACTGCACTTATGGCATCTATTGGTCAGTCAAAGAACGCTAAACGTACAGCCGTGGCACATAGTATATTCAATATTACAGGAAGTATTGTATTTCTGTTTTTGATACCGGTGTTGGTACGATTTGTTCAGTTTATATCTCCAAAGGGAAATGAAGTTGATGTTATATCCAGACAGATTGCAAATGCACATACAACCTTCAATGTTGTATGTACAATTATCTGGTTGCCTCTTATACCTGTTATGGTCAAGATAGTCACTACAATTATAAAAGGTAAGGATAAAGCTGTGATAAGTGGATTTGAACCGAAATATCTGGATGAGAAGGTTATAGGTCAGCCTATTGCCGCAATGTATTTTGTGTCAAAAGAAATAGAAAGATTGTCAGAGTATGCAAAGAAAATGATTGGTGCATTAAAGAATGTGATTGCAGGAAATGAGCCAAATGCAGCAAGAGACGAATTTGTAAAAAACAGTGATGTTGTAAATAAGCTGCAGGATGAAATAGCAGCTTATATAACAAAGCTGTTATCAAGTGGTAATCTTACCGAAGGACAGGCTGAACAGACTGCAGGATTATTGTTTATATCAACTAATATAGAGAGAATTGCTGACAGATGTAAGGAAATAGATAATTATCACACGAAAATAAGTAAGGAAGGCAAAGCCCTTTCAAAAGCAGCTAAGAGTGAACTGGAAGGATGCATTGGCATAACACAGGATTTATTTGATGAGGCTATGAAGGCTGTAACAGATGGTGATTTGAAGGCTGCAGAAAGAGTAACAAAAAATAAGAATAATATGCGGAAAGCGCAGAAACAATTAAGTAAAGCACATCTTGCAAGAGTGAAGAAGAAAACTTGTGATGCATCACTTACCGTATTGTATTCAAGCCTTCTATACAGTATAGACAGAGTAGCAGAAAATTGTGTAGGAATAGCAGAAGAAGCTTTGGATGATATATGTCTGATAAAGCTTGATGAGACAGAAGCGTTTGAGCTTATAAGTCAGGCTGAAGCATAAATGTACTATAATAGAGAGATTAGTAAAAAGGTGTATGAGATAAAATCATACATCTTTTTTGTGTTTATCGGATGTCGCTTAAAATTATAGTTTCAAACTATAACAGGTTATTGTTTATTCGTAATAGACAGATGTAGATATGATATGTATAATAAACCGAGTAATCAGATGGGATTACTTGGAAGGAGTGATACATATGATAAGTAAAAATTATAGTAAAGAGATATTTATGTATTGCCGAATGTGCTGTAAGGGACATTGTTGAATAACGTGTAACAATATGGATTATGATTTTACGCAAAACACTCGTGATTTCAGTCATAAGGTGAATGCAAAAAGAAACTAATTATAAAATTATTAGAAATTTATAACAGTGTAAATATATATGATATAGAAAAGAGGTAATAGAATGAAAAAATCAAAACGTTTTATAGCATTAGCCGTTGCGGCAGTATTAACATTATCCTTTGCAGGATGTGGAAATAATTCAGAAAAGAAGACAGGAGATGCAGCTTCTCCGGATGCAGGAGCTGTTTCAGATGGAGAGAAGGTACTGAATGTCGGTGTTGTGTCTCTTCCGGATGAGCCAATTAATCCGGCACAGACAACAACTACATGGTCTGATTTGGGAGCACCAATTTTTGATGCATTAATCAATCAGGATGGAAAGGGAAATTATTCACCCGGACTTGCGACAGAATGGGAATTGTCAGATGACAAATTGAGCTTTACTTTGCATCTGAGAGAGGGTGTTAAGTTCCATGATGGAAGCGAATTTAATAGTGAAGATGTCAAATTTACATTAGATTATTATGCAAGTGATGAATCTAATCAGGGAGATAAAAGTCTTCTTGTGCAGTATGTAAAAGATGTTGAGGCAGCAGATGAATATACTGTTGTGCTTCATTTTACAGAGCCGGTTGCAGAATTTGAATATCTGCTTTCTTCAAACGGTACAGGAACAGGCTTAATCCTTCCGAGTGATTATTTTGAGAAGGTTGGCGCTGAGGAATTCGGAAGAAATCCGATAGGTACAGGACCTTTTGTATTTGAGAGCTATACACCGGGAGAAAAAATTACATATACAAGAAATGACAATTACTGGGGAAATAAACCTAATTATGACAAGCTGGTTGTTAAGCAGTATTCAGAAGAAAGTACCAGAGTTGCTGCATTACAGGCGGGGGATATTGATTTTGCACCAGTCAGCAGCAATTCCGTACAGAGCGTGGATGGCGTTGGAGGTGTCCGCGTAGAGGAAGCGGATTATACAAGTACACTTGGTTTGTTTATTTCAGGTGCATATCTTGAAACAGGTGAGGCTACACAGAATGCAGATGTAAGAAAAGCATTATCACTTGCAATTAATCGACAGGAAATTGTAGATACAGTTTTTGAAGGTAACGCAATTGCAGCAGGTGTATGGGGACTGTTCCCATTTACATATGGGTATGACGGAAGTCATGATGCAGTTGCAGAATATGACCCTGAAAAGGCTAAGGAGCTTTTGAAGAAGGCAGGATATCCTGATTCATTTAAAAAGCCAGAAATTAAGTTTTATCTGGTATCATCAACAGAGTATTCCGATGATGTAGCGCAGGCTATAGTTGGATATTGGAAAGAAATAGGAGTAGAAACATCCATTATACAGACAGACCGTGTAGAACTTGCATCGTTACGAAAAGAAAATCCGTCATCAGATGATTTTGCGGGAGCTGTATATTTCTTTGAACCACCAAAGAAATATAGTTCATACGATGCATTTGCACCATTCTTCCCGACTAATTCAAGTATCCATCTGACTAACGGCAATAAGGTAATAGATGATGGCGTTCGTGAGATTATCAGTCTGCAGGGGGCTGAGCGTGAAAGCAAAGTAAATGAAGTGTTGGAAGCACTTGATAAAGAGACAGTAGCAATTCCGCTTGTATATCCGGGTTCATATTATGCAGTAGGAGAGAAGATAGAAGCTGTGAATTATG
The DNA here is from genome assembly GCA_051879755.1 of Coprococcus sp. GTDB lineage: Bacteria > Bacillota > Clostridia > Lachnospirales > Lachnospiraceae > Coprococcus. Next base: position 6,132 of record JBJEMQ010000265.1, read on the forward strand.
ATGCGTCAGGTCATTCAAGCAGGTGGTATGCAGAAATTGTATTGAAATAGAATGATTCTGAATGAAGTAAATATTTAAAACAGGAGGCATTATAGTGGGAAATATATATCATGGAATTATTGAATTAATTGGACATACACCATTGGTTGAACTTCATCGTTTTGAAAAACTGGAGGGGGCTTGTGCACATATCCTGGCAAAACTGGAAGCCTTCAATCCGGCAGGTTCGGTAAAGGACAGGCCGGCATTAAATATGATTGAAACAGCCGAAGCGGATGGTACACTTAAGCCGGGCGGAACCATCCTTGAGGGTACTTCAGGTAATACAGGAATCGGACTTGCTGCAATTGGTGCAGCAAAAGGATATAAGGTTAAGGTATGTATGCCGGATAATGTATCAATAGAGAGAAGGTTATTAATGCAGTCTTATGGAGCTGAGGTTATATTGACACCTGGCGAAGAAGGTATGGGTGGTGCGAATGCCAGAGTTGCGGAGCTGCATGAACAGATTGAGAATTCTGTTATTATTGGACAGGGGGCTAATCCTGATAATCCGGGAGCACATTACAAGACAACAGGTCCGGAGATATGGGAGGATACAGATGGAAAGGTAGATATTCTGGTTGCTGCGTCAGGAACAGGCGGAACAATCTGCGGTACCGGTAAGTTTTTGAAGGAAAAAAATCCTGATATTCAGATTATAGCAGTAGAGCCTCTTGGTAGTCCGGCTTTAAATGGCGGAGAACATGGACCACATAAGATTCAGGGAATCGGGGGTGGTTCAATACCTCCTGTGACAGATACATCATTATTTAATGAAGTAATAGATGTCAGCGATGATGATGCATATTTATATGCTAATAAGCTTCCGCAAGAGGAAGGTATATCAATTGGAATATCGGCCGGTGCGGCATTATGGGCTGCCACGCAGGTAGCGAAGCGACCGGAAAATGAAGGCAAAAATGTTGTGGTTATTATTCCTGATAGCGGCGACCATTATTTATCAAGTGATTTATATGATTATAAAAAATAGCAGGAAATGAACTGACGAAATACAGAATTAAATTAAAGGATACACAATTTGGAGGTGAGCAAATGTCAGTAAAAGTTATGCGTGTTACAGAAGAATGGCAGAGAGCCGGTGTTCATTATGTAAGAATATGTGCAACAAACAAACCGCTTAGAGCTGCTATTGAAATGGAATTTTCTGAGGATACACCGGAGAGTCTTTATATTCT
>JBJEMQ010000266.1:0-1887 GCA_051879755.1 Coprococcus sp.
TATATCTTTTTTGGATTTTTTATTAACATAAGTAATTTTATAATCAAATTTAATTTCATCCTTATCATAATACTCACTAAAATGATAATTTAATATATGCGGTGCTTCACACAATTCAAAATCATGTGTAGAGACAATCGTCATTGAATATTTATCTGACAGTTTTTTTATAACCTGTGAAGCACCCACTATTCTATCTGCAGAATTCGTTCCCTTAAAAATTTCATCTATAAGGCAAAGCATCGGACGGGACTTTTTCTTATACTCTACCATTGTTTTTATTCTTAAGATTTCCGCATAAAATGTAGATATTCCGTTGCTGACATCATCAGTCACACGCATTGATGTAAATATCTTCATATAATCTGCAATCATATTATCCGCACACACAGGGGCACCTGCATATGCAAGGACGAGATTTATTCCAAGTGTTCTAAGAAATGTAGTTTTACCTGACATATTAGAGCCTGTTATTATCGTTGCACCTCCGGATAAACACGCATCATTTGCAACAACTTTATCAGGGGCAATAAGAGGATGTCGCATATCCTGGCATTTCACGTGAACATTATTGCTGTTTCCTACCTGCGGATAACTTACACGCCTTGTTCTTGCAAGTACTGCATATGAAAGCAGTTCCTCAACATCTGCTACTGACGAAATCCAATTTTCTACATGATCACCATATTGCTCTTTCCATTTGTCCATCATAATACCCAAATGAAAATCCCACATGGTAAGACCGCATAAAACCTGATGCACTATAGGATTATACCTTATGTTAAATGCAGCACTTATGGATTTAAGCTTTTTTATCGCTTTTATTGCTCCTGTATTCTCAGACATAACCCCTTTAATATCATTCATCAGAGGGTTTTTGAAGTCTTCCTTAGAAATAAGCTCAAACATCCGGATATAATCTTCTATTATATATCCAAAAGATATCATAGGCATAACCGCCTGCCCTGCTATGCCTGATGTAAGCCATGAGAATAAAAGTATTGCAAAGAATGAAATTAATGCATACCCCAGACTCAACTTTCCCATAACACCTGCAATAACCAGACAAAGTGTTACAGCAGGCAGCAAAAACCTAAGCACATTGAATATCGATGGAATTTTTGTATCACTCTTGCAATATTTTACAAATTCGTCTGCTGTATACTTCTTTTTCTTCCCTGTATTTGCCTTTATTCCAAGAGTTTCAAAATCCATAGAAAACTCTTTTTTCTCTGCAAGCTCAGCAACTGCCTGCTGTCTTCTTTTTATTTCTTCCATAGAGTATTCCGGATTCTTAAGTGAGGCGGCAAGTTGTCTTCTTCCATCTTCAGTACCGGCGACACATATAAACTGATATAAGGAGCTTGCGCCAATCAAATCCATATCTTTCGCTACCAAATCTTCATCTGTAACATATTCACTTCCATTATCAGCAAAGGTCTTCCATTCCTCGCTGTACCGTTTTATATATCTGTCATATACTATAGCTCTTGCCTTCACATATTCCAGTTGTTCGCTTAGTTTTCCATGAACAAATACAAGCCCGGTAAATATTAATGTCGCAATTATACCTCCAACAAGAAATGGTATATTGGAATCATAAAATCCGACTATCAAACCTACTATGGCTGCCAAAAACATAATAAAACGTATTGTCCCATATGTCGAATACTTTGCTTCTAACTGCTTTATTTCACCATTTATTTTTGTAAGTTCCTGCTGATATTTTTCCATAATTACTCCTTTTCGCTCTCCGGCTGCCCATTTGCAGAATCATCTATATCTCCATCCTCTGTTTCTTCCTGCTGTCCGGAATCGTCCTTCTTATCATGGCTCACTTCCTGAGACATATCTTCTTCAGTATAATTCTCTGTTTCAGGTACATTT
>JBJEMQ010000267.1:0-1885 GCA_051879755.1 Coprococcus sp.
CTCCCTATATAGTCAAGTCTTTTTTCCCTTAAAATAAGGGATTTGTTTAAATTGTTTCTCAGTAAAATGAGCCATCATCATGGATATTTCTTTGCATCTGGTGCGAAAATAGTGGTTTCTGGGTACACGAATTAAAACGTCTCGATTGCTTCGTTTTAAATGGCCTTGTGTATACCCGTCCCTCTATGGTGATGTACCTCCCGTGTCTACCAGGATCATCTCACATGTTTGGAGAGTCCTCACTTCCTTCGTTCCGCCTATCCATAACCAGGGTGTCAGCTTAGCTCCTTTGCAGGGTCATGCCCTCTGGAAAATATTCCTGCCGACTACTGGCTCATACTTTGTAAATTTTGTTACTGACTGTTTCCATGAAAGCACCTTGCGGCGGACGTTTACCTCTCATTTCCACATTTGCCGGTTACTCAGCTTTATTGCTAGTCAGCCCCTATCGTGGCTGAGCAAAACAATCCTTTTCTAATTGCTTTGCTCAACCGCGATAACAGGCTTTGGTTTCTGTGTTTCTTTTAATTCACTGCCTATGCCGGACGCTGTATATCTTCAAGCATTTTCGTTCCGTCATATGCAACACCCTTTGTTAATATCATATAAAATATACGTATTACCTTACACGCAACCGCTATTACCGACTGCATTTTTTTCAACGGATTCCTTTCTCTTGTTCGATAATAATTATGGATTTCCTTAAACTCTGCATTCTTTCCTATCAGCGATATTGCCGCTTCATATAAAACATAGCGCAACCTTTTTCTTCCACGATAACTGATATGACTTTCTCCGTTATGCTTTCCTGAATCATTGCTAATGATAGCATATCCGGCTAATTTCTGTAACTGCTTTGGATTGTCAAAACGTCTTATATCTCCAACCTCTGCAATAAATCCACAGATTGTTATCATACCAATCCCTTTTATCTCCAAGAGTTTATCTATATATGGAATCTCATGCAGTTTTTCTTCTATTGTCTTCATCAAATCATTCATTCGACAAGTGTACATTTCATAATCACCAAGTAAAATCTGAAGTTCTACTCTTGCTGCTTCCGGAGCTTCATGACTCCCGATACTATGCTCTGCTTTATTTACCAGGGTCTTTGCCCTCTTAATTCCTACTGCTCTCAGCTTCGCATCTCGCCATATTTTATTCACTCCATCAACTCCAAGTCTTACGATATCATCCGGCAATGGTGCCTTCTTTAAAATCATCATTCCACTTACTGCATCAAGATTACCATAAACATCCTTATATTCTGGAAAGTAAATGCTAAACCAACGTGCAATTCGATTTTTGGTTCGAGTGATTTCTTCCTGTGTCTGGAATCTTAAATTTGAAAAATTTCTTATTTCCGCATAGATTCCTGATGGAATATATGGATAGGAAAATCTTCCTTCGTTTACCAACGCAGCAATTGTCTTCGGATCTTTTCGATCATTCTTGTTCGGATTATTGTCATCCAATTCCTTTGATTTCTTCACATGATGTGGATTTACATGCACCGGACGCATTCCTAAGTTTTGCAGAAACATTCCTAAGCCAAACCAGTAGTGTCCTGTAGGCTCCATGCCCGGAAGCACTACCTCTTTGTCATGCTTTTCAGCAATTTCATCCATCCAGTTCTTAAACGCCATAAAACCTTCTTCATCATTGCTGAATGCAAATGGTTTCCTTGAATACTCATAATTACGCCAATCAAATGCTCTTGCATAATGAACCTGACTGCCAACATCAATACCAACAATCAAAGTTTTTTCTGTTATTGATGCAATTTTACTGTTTTGTGTGTTATACTTCATTTTAGATACCTCTCTGTTTAATAAGATTTTTTACTAACCGTGCAAAGTCAGTAATCTTATTTTACACTGAGGTA
>JBJEMQ010000268.1:0-7352 GCA_051879755.1 Coprococcus sp.
AGAGGATATGATATAGAAGATTTATATCAGATTGGCTGTATAGGCTTGCTGAAATGTATAGAGAGATTTGATGCTGCATATGATGTGAAGTTTTCAACATATGCAGTACCTCTTATACAGGGAGAGATAAGAAGATTTTTAAGAGATGATGGAACTATAAAGGTAAGCCGTACCCTCAAAACGACAATGAGCAAGGTAGAAGCATACAGACAGAAGGTGATAAAAGAGAAAGGGATTGAACCGGGAATAGAAGAAATTGCAGCAGCAGTAGCAATTAGTCCCTGTGATATTGTTATGGCAATGGAGGCTTCATATAAGGTTGAATCACTGGAAACACCGGGGATTATAGATAAACCGTCTGAAAAGGAAAATGACATAGTAGAAAATATTATGCTGAAGACCATGCTTGAAGCTCTTCCCGAGGATGAACGACGCCTGATAGAGTTGAGATTTTATAAAGACAAAACTCAAAGTCAGACAGGTCGTGAATTGGGAATAAGTCAGGTTCAGGTAAGCCGGATGGAAAAGAAAATACTTGAGAAAATGAAAAGGCAGATATTGGAATAGTAAAAGCCATGTAATTGGACACTCTATGTATAGAAAGATTATACAGTAATAGGGGTTGGTTACATGGCTGATTTATTATATCTAAATCTTAGTGAAAGTGTTCTTGCGGAATCAAGAAAGGTAACAATTAAAGATGTATCAAAGCTTGTATGTGATAATCCTGATGTGAAATACGGAGCGGAAAAGATAGAGCTTATGAATTTCTCCGGGACAAAGCAGCAGCAGGTTATTTCCATTCTTGACATTATAGAAGAAATACACAAAAAATATCCGGGAACGCAGATAATTAATCTCGGACAGCCGGAGGTAATCGTATACTACAAGTCTTATGATACAGCCGACAGAATGAAACAGACGTTAAAGCTCATTTTCATATGTCTTATAGCATTTCTCGGGGCAGGATTTTCTATTATTTCATATAATTCTGATGTAAATCTCGCAGGACAGCTTGATTTGATGCAGAACCTTTTTGCAGGTGAAAGCGAATCGGGCTTTATGGTAGCGGGACTGGCTTATAGCATAGGACTGTTTATAGGAATAATAGTTTTCTTTAATCACGGAACAAATAAAAAATTCTCTGATGATCCTACACCTCTTCAGGTACAGATGAGAACATATGAGCAGGAAGTTAACAAAACAATAATTACTGATGCACAGAGAAAGAAGGATATAAGGGATGCTGATTAGATATGTATGTCTGGCAATAGCTTCAGCAGCAGGAGGTGCTGTTATAGCAGGAGGATATTTTGCATTTATATCGTTAATAGGAGTATTTCCAAAGCTGATAGAGAAGGTAAAGGGAAACAGACATTATATGCTGGTAGAAGGTTGCTTGACTTATGGTGCAGCTATTGCAAATGCCATTTATGTATTTAACATACGAGTGCCTATAACTTTAATAGGATTATCTGTATTAACTTTGTTTGGAGGAATATTTATAGGATGTCTTTTAGGTGCTCTGGCAGAGGTTTTAAATGTGTTTCCTATAATTGCAAGACGATTTAATGTCAGGAGAAGTATTCCATATGTAATAATTGCTGTAGCAGTAGGCAAGGTTATAGGTTCTGTTATAGGCCTTATAATGTATGGATTATAATTATATAGAAAAGAGAGGACTGAAAGTATGAAATATGAACCTAAAGAAGCGGATTATAATATATATGTGCAGAATGTCACACCTACATCAAATACATTTCGTAACTGTTTGTGGGCATTTTTGATAGGTGGAGTCATATGTACTATAGGTGAGGTTATATTAAACCTTATAAAGATGGCAGGTTTTGAAGAAGATGATGCGTATGGCTATGTATCAATGCTTCTGGTACTTGCAAGTATTATTCTTACCAGTTTTAATCTTTATAAAAAAGTGGCAAAATATGGAGGTGCAGGCGCACTTGTTCCTATAACAGGCTTTGCAAATGGGGTCTGCGCTCCTATTGTAGAGTTTCAGACGGAAGGAGAGGTATTTGGAAAAGGTGTAAAGGCATTTACGATAGCCGGACCTGTCATATTATATGGTATATTTACAAGCTGGGTATTGGGGCTTATATACTGGGTGCTAAAGCTTATGGGAATTGCATAAAATAATATGATTTGAAATGAGCAAAAGAGTGTCATAGTGATACTCTTTTGCTCATTTTAGATAAAATTATTTGTAATAAAATAAAAATTTTGCTACAATCAGTCTATACAAGGAGCGAAGAAAATGCAAAAGAAAATACTTATATTTAATGGAACAGACAATATTAATAAAAATTTGAATGAGATATGTTTGGATATTGGTATAGTGTCAGAGATAATTCCTTTAAGCAGATATAATCATACCATAGGTGCCCTTGCTGGTATAACAGACATTAAAGACAGCGAACCGGAATATAATGGAGAAGAACTGTCTATGGAGATGGTAGTATTTGCAGGGTTGTCTGACAAAGAGCTGGACTTATTTCTTTCAGCATGCAGGAAGAAGAATATAAGCATAAGGCTTAAGGCAGTATTTACAAAGACAAATGCATCATGGACTGTAATTGATTTATATAACGAATTAATGAAAGAATATCTGTTTTACAAAATGAGGGGACAATGAGAAGTATAAATAATAAAAAAAAGCGCCAAAAAAGAATACGTATCAGAGTTATAGAGTGGTTCATGACAGCAGTATTTTTGTTCCTGTTTTATCTGATATTCTGTGCTTTTGTAGGAAACAAGCATTTTTATTATAATACCAGTATAAATGGAATAGAAGTAAGTAAAATGACAGTAGCTGAGGCTGCTGATGCTGTGAGAAGTCAATTTGAAAAAGAGTATTCTAAGGCATATGTGAAAGTTATAATAAATGAGAAAGAATACTCCGTTAATATATCGGATGCATTAAATACTGATGTTACTGATGCTGTATCAACGGCATTAAATGATACGCACAGCTTTATAAGCAGGGGCGTATTGTACATAAAGTCGTTATTTTCAAAGGTAGAGTATACAGCATTTCCTTCAATATCTGACAAAAATGCAATAGTGGATGAGATAAAAAAAAGCGGCTTAAATGATGTGGCAAATAAAAATGAGAAGCCATATATAATGGAGAATGATTGTATAAAAGTAGTAAAGGGGCGTGGAGGTTACGAGATAGACACAGATAATCTGGTTGCTCAGATAGAGAAGATGGTAGAAGAAGGAGAAATGGATAGAGCCATAAAATGTCCACTAAAATTCAAAGAAATAGACTTAGACAGCATATATGAAGAGATATATGTAGAACCTCAGAATCCGACACTTGATGCTGTTAATAATTATGAAATTGTTGAGGCGGTAAAAGGTGTCAGTTTCAATAAGGAACTTGCAAAGGAAATTCTTGATAAAGCGGATGAACAGGATGAAATAGACATACCCCTGATATATACAGAGCCGGATATGTCTACGGAGGAATTCAGAGCATTATTGTTTAGAGATACGCTTGGAAGCTTTGGAACTGAGGTAGGGGGTTCTGAAGATAGAAAAACAAATGTAGTGCTGGCTGCAGCACATTGTAATGGTACAATACTTCTGCCGGGAGAAACATTTTCATTTAATAATGTAGTAGGACAGAGAACAATAGACAATGGTTTCAGACCTGCACCATCGTATGTAAATGGAGAGTCCGTGGACGAGGTAGGAGGAGGTATATGTCAGGTATCTTCCACCTTATATAATGCATGTTTATATGCAAATCTTCAGATAGATGAAAGACATTGTCACCCACATGAGTCGTCATATGTTGCTGCAGGTTTTGATGCTACAGTATCATGGGGCGGACCTGATTATGTATTTACCAATAATACAGAATATCCGATAAAAATATATGCAGTATGCGACAGTGGATATTTGGCATGTGCAGTATATGGTACTGAGGAAGAATATTTTTCTGTTGAACTGACAAGTGAGACAGTATCTGTTGAGGAATATAAGACAGAATATGAAGATGATGATACTATGGAAGAGGGAGAAGAAGAGGTATCTGTAACCGGCATAAATGGATATACCATACAGACATACAGAAAAGTATATGATGCTGATGGAAATCTTTTATCAAATTCACCGGAATCTGTCAGTGTATATTCTAAAAGAGATGAAGTGGTAAAGGTTGGCACAAAGAAAAGTACAGAAGAATCTACAGAGGAAACAACAGAAGATACAACCGAGAAATCAACAGATAATACCACAGAGAAATCAACAGAGGAAACGACGGAGGATACAACAGAGAAACCGGCAGAGGAATCTAATAACAATGGAAAAAATCAAAATAAAAAAAATAAGAAAAGTGATACGCAGGAATAAGGCAGCAGCTAAAGATGGGTAAGGAGATTCTTTAGATAGTAGAAAAGGCTATGAGAAAATATATTCATAGCTTTTTTTAAATTATTAAAAAAATATAAATACAAAAAAAACGCTAGGAAATGGATATTGTTATTTGCTATAATAGGTGATAAAAATGAATTAAGAACTTAAGGAGGTTGTCATATGGCATCAAGTAAGATTTATAAAGAATACGCAGATATTTGTATTTCTAAGGAAAAAATTGCACCGGAGCTTTATGAAAAGTATGGTGTGAAAAAAGGACTAAGAGATAAAAATGGCAAGGGTGTTTTATCGGGAATTACAGATATCTCCAAAATAGTATCCTCTGAAATGATAGATGGTATAAATACGCCATGTGACGGACGATTATATTACAGAGGATATAATATTACAGATTTGGTTAATGGAGTAAAAAACAGAGGAGACTATGGATTTGAAGAAACAGCATATCTGCTTTTGTTCGGAGATTTGCCTGATGAAATTCAATTAAAAGAGTTTAAAGAGTTGATGGCAGAAAGCAGAACACTTCCAAAGAATTTTGTCCGTGATGTTATTATGAAAGCTCCAAGTAAAGATATAATGAATTGTATGACAAAGAGTATTCTGACGCTTGGTTCATATGATAAAAAAATGTCGGATGTATCAATAAGTAACGTGATAAGACAAAGTATAATGCTTATAAGTGTATTCCCTATGTTTGCAGTATATAGTTATCATGCATACAATCATATGGAAAATGGAGAAAGCTTTTATATACACAGACCTGATCCTGAGCTTGGTATGGCAGAGAATATTCTTCGTATGTTAAGACCTGATAAGAGTTATACAGAGTTGGAAGCAAAGGTACTTGATATAGCACTTATGCTTCATATGGAGCACGGAGGCGGCAATAATTCAACATTTACAACGAGGGTAGTATCTTCCGCCGGTTCAGATACGTATTCAGTTATAGCCGCTGCATTATCATCGTTAAAAGGTCCTAAGCATGGTGGTGCAAATATTATGGTTATGAAAATGATAGAAGATTTAAAAAATCATATAGATTATACTGATGAAGGTCAGCTATATGATTATCTTGAAGCATTGGTGGACAAAAAAGCATTTGATAAGAAGGGTCTTATCTATGGTATGGGGCATGCCGTTTATTCTGTATCAGATCCTCGTGCAAGGGTATTTAAGCAGTTCGTTGAGAAGCTCGCCATTGCAAAGAACAGAGAAGATGATTACAGACTTTATTCTAATATTGAAAAGATGGCACCTGAGATTATAGGAAGAAAACGCAAGATATATAAAGGTGTAAGCGCAAATGTGGATTTTTACAGCGGCTTTGTATACAGCATGTTAGATATTCCTGTTGAGCTTTACACACCACTATTTGCAATGGCAAGAATAGTGGGCTGGAGTGCTCATAGAATAGAGGAACTGATAAATGTAGATAAAATTATACGACCTGCATATCAAAGCATAGTAGAGGAGCAGGAGTATATTCCTCTTTCTGAAAGATAGATATAGCATTTATTTATTTTCCTCAGCAGTTTTTACTTCCTGATTAGTGTACAAATTGACATAATGAGGTCGAAGCTTGGAATAAATAATTTTTTGTTCGTTATAAAGGCTGTAATATCCTGACAGCATATAGCTTACACTGCATCCTATTGTAAAGAGCAATATTCCTTCTGAACCAAATAGTTCAAGACTTAAGAACAGAGAGGTAAGTGGGCAGTTGACTGCACCGCAGAAGAAACAGATAAGTCCCATGGCGGCAGCAAAGCCCGGATCTAAGCCCATAATACCTCCTGTAATACATCCAAAGGTTGCACCAATAAAGAAAGAAGGAACTATTTCTCCACCTCTGAAGCCACATCCAATAGTGATACATGTGAAGAGTATCTTTAAAAGAAATGCTTCAGGTCTTGCATCTCCGGAGATTGCTTTGCCTATTATGTCCATACCGGCACCATTATAATCTGTTGTTCTGAGTAAAAAAGTAAGCGCTACAAGTATAAGACCGCCTACAAATACGCGAATGTATTGATTTTTGAAAAATCTGCGGAACAGCTTTGATACAATGTGCATGGCAAGACAAAATAAACTGCTGAGTATAGCACAGAGTATGGCAAGAGCAATAACTCGAATAACTGTAGCAATACCAAACTTTGGAATAATATCAATAGTAAAATATGTGTGTGTAATATTTAATTTCTGTGTTATAACAAAGGCAATTGTAGATGATAAAACACAAGGTACAAAAGCACAATAATACAGAATACCTATACTGATAACTTCCATGCTGAATAAAGCTGCAGATATAGGGGTGCCAAATAAAGCGGCAAATACTGCACTCATACCACAAAGGGTAAGAATGTGCTTGTCGCTTTCGTCAAGCTTAAATATCTTGCCAATAGATACACCAAGACTGCCGCCTATTTGAAGTGCTGCACCTTCACGACCTGATGAACCGCCAAATAAGTGGGTTATAACAGTAGTAATAAAAATGAGTGGAGCCATGCGTGATGGAACAATATCATCTGAACTTCTGACAGACCCGATAACAAGGTTTGTTCCTTTATCATGCTTGATACCACATATACGATAAATAAATACAATAAGAAGGCCTGCAAGAGGAAGAAAGCTGATAATCCAGTTATTTTCCTCGCGAAAGCCTGTAACATATTCAACGCACAGATGGAAAGCACTTCCTACAGCACCACAGGTAGTGCCCATAATTAGTGCAAATAATATCCATTTTATAAATATTCGTCCATAGCGCAGAGAACGTTTAAAACAATTAATCCAGTATTCTTTAGTAAATTCCATAATAACACCTTATTCAAATATATTTATTTGTAAAAATACTCCTGAAATAGATTAAAACAAAACAAAGAATTTGTCTATAATATTTTTTCCCATATAACAATTTTTTAATATCCATGCATTTCCATTATAATATATTT
>JBJEMQ010000269.1:0-1882 GCA_051879755.1 Coprococcus sp.
CATTGAATATGGCTGATTACCTACTACCGTAGGAACAACTTCATATTCCATGTAATAATAATTCTGTGTTGATTCGTTAAAATCAGCCTGTGTTATACCTTTGTCTGAAAGATTGAAACGATTATCAAGCTTCTCTGACCATCTGAATATCTGTCCATCATATTCTGTCTGCCCGGAAGCATCAGCAATACATTTCTTACTTACCGTAACATTCTTAATACCAGTCTGTATCTTTCCTGTTATAGTCTTGGACTCATTCACAGGCTCTCCATTATAAGAAGCTTTTGCCTCTACCTTCAAATCAAAAGTCTGGTTATCAGTAGTATTTAATACATTTACCTTGTATACAAGAGGAATCAGCCAGTCATCACTTGGTCCGTAAGCTTCGCTGTTTGAAATAACATAATAGTAATATTTGCCCTCGCTATTATAACGCTTATTGCTCAATTCGAGCTGTGAAGGCAGTCCAACCCTTATTTCATTTTCGTTCTGAATGGTTGACGAAATCCCACTATTGCCTCTGTACGCATAGAGTCCTGCCGGAATTATGATTTCCAGATCACCTGCTGCTATCGTATAATTTACATTGATACGAAGCTGTGCCTTAAGCGTAAGCTCCTTATCGGCATACTCAGTCTCCGAAGTATCCCATGTATGATTATCGGTTCCATAATCCTTCCATGTAAGCTCCATATTATACAGCTTGGCATCTGCAAGTTCAGGTCCCTCTATATCATCCTCTGCATCTTCTTCCAGATTATCACGGGTCCTTTTGTACGGATTAGCTTCCGGTGTTTCTTCTGAATCATCTTTTGTCTCTTCCGTAATTTCTTCAGTAGAAATCTCACTGCTTAATTCTTCCGTACTGCTCTCCGTCGTCTGTTCTTCGCTTGTTTCTTCTGACGAAACATCTTCCGTTGAAGCATCTTCTGTCGAAGTATCCTCAGTCGTATTTTCTGAAGATATATCTTCCGAAAAGCTATCTCCCTGAGAAGGCTCGGCAGCATTACCGCTTTGTTCTGTCTGCGTATCATTAGCTGCTGCCAATGAATCTATAGCATATGCAGGAAACATTCCTGTCACAAGCATCAGACACATAGCCGCTGAAATAATTGCACGCGCAATTTTTTTCTTCCTCATATTCTTTCCTCCATTACATATATACATTTATACATTTGGAAAATATTATACAATGTTTTTATGGGATATACAATCCGTTAAGACTTCTTTTTATAAAGCGATTTACAGAAATTTACAGACAAGCTCCTTATACAAACTGCAGACCACCGTTTTCATTCATTTTTATTATTAATTATAGAAACCATTTCCAGTCTATTGCATATTCTATTGCTTGCCAGTACTATTTACAGGTGCTATAATCTGTTACAGTAAATACCTAAGGAGGCTGTTATGAAACACTTAATTGACCCTATGGATTTGAGCGTTAAAGAAATTGATGACATCTTAGAGCTTGCTCAGGATATCATTGACAATAAGGAAAAATACAGTGAGGTATGTAAGGGCAAAAAGCTTGCGACCTTATTTTTTGAACCAAGTACAAGGACAAGACTAAGCTTTGAAGCTGCCATGATGGAACTCGGTGGCAATGTACTTGGTTTTTCTTCTGCCGGCTCTTCATCTGCAGCAAAAGGTGAAAGCGTAGGAGACACAGTTAAAATCGTAAGCTGTTATGCAGATATAATTGCCATGCGTCACTTCAAAGAAGGTGCGCCAATGCTTGCGTCCATGAAATCAGATGTTCCTATCATAAATGCAGGTGATGGCGGTCACAACCACCCTACCCAGACACTCACAGACCTTCTTACTATCAAACGTGAAAAAGGAAGACTGTCCAACCTGACCATAGGACTATGTGGTGATT
>JBJEMQ010000270.1:0-7329 GCA_051879755.1 Coprococcus sp.
ATATTCTCCGGGGTTCAGAAATAAATAATTTCTAAAAACTGTAACCTACCTTGCAATTAATCCCCTTTTCCAATAGAGAGGAATCCACTTTCATTTGCCTTAAGCAGAAATGCAAGACCTATATTACGCTTCTCATCACCGGTAGCTTTATATATCTCACCGGTTTCCACAAGAGATTTAGCCATCATGGTAAGTGTATCCTTAAACTGCATCATCTCGCGTCTGTCTCTCGAACTAAGTTTAAAGATATACTGGTTCTTTGAACTAATCAGAAGAACACTGTATGTATGAACATTATTCTTTGATGCTCTTATGGCTGAACCAATCATTCTTGAATTTGCAATTATTATATCTGCATTTTCATCAGGCAGATACTCTGAAACAATAAGCTTATATATCTTTAAGTAATCCTGCTCAGCAGTAGCATTTACAGGCATCTCTGCCACAGCAAACTCTACCACCGAATCTGCCAGCTTAATCGTACCACCTTCATCGTTAATTGTAGCAGTACAAGCCTTAGGAACACACAATCTGAAGAACTTATTTTCAATAACCTTCTGATTCTTCTCAGGCTCTCTGAGTACTAAGTCCACATAATTAAGCTCCAGTTTGTTCATTGCAACTATTGCTGTCTCATCACCTGTTTCAGCCAGTTCAATGAGTGCATCATAAAGACTCCATATCTGCTGTGTAGTATTTGGAACAAGTTCAATAAGCTTCTCTATTGCAGGTACATAACCCATACTTGCATCCTCTATATAAAGCTTAATAGCTTCCTCCTGTGGCAGACCTTTTTCGACCTTATAATTGATAACCTTAAACAGATTAACCTTATCCCAGTCATCAAAGTTAGCATCAAAGGCTTTTTCGAAGTATTTGATACTCTTAATTTCGCCCTTATAATTTTCCTGTTTTTCCTGTAGCTGATATATCTTTCCAAGTTCATATCCGGCCTGTGCACTTCCAAGTCCAAGTGCTTCAAGATATGCTTTTTCAATCTCATAAGGAGTGGCAATATAGAATATCTGTCTCTGCTTCATCATCGCTATCTTAATAGCCGCTGACTCACTTCCAACCTCTACAGCTCTTTCCCATTTATCAATAGAAGTCTGCAAATCTTCTCCATTAAGCTCCTCTAAGTCCTTGATATAGCCCTCAGCCTCAACTATACCGTTCGCTCTCGCTTTCTTAAAATATTCCAATGCCTTTACGCCATCACGTTTTGTCCTGAGCAATCCATAATAATATATACGTCCCAGATAAAACGACACTCTCTTATGTCCCAGTCGTTCAGCATTCTCATACCAGTTAAGCGCTTTCATATAATCCTTCAACTGCTGGTCATATATATTTCCAATAAGGAAAGCCAGTTCAGGATCCTTTGTCGCTTCAAACAACTGTTTTGCATAACTGATAGTTTTTTCGATATCACGATATGGACTGTCTTCGTCATAATACAGTTCAATAAGCAGATAGCTTGCCTTTATACTTCCCAGATTAAGAGCCTGCTTTGCCGCTTTCATAGCGCCTTCATAGTCTTCAAGATAATAGCAATATATAGCCTCATTATAATATTGCATATCCCGCCTGTTTGCACTCTCATCACTTACAAGAGTCGGATCTGTAAAAGCAAATGAATTGGCTGTTTCAAATATAATCTCTTCATACTGCTCTATAATCTCCATGGTTGCACATACAAATCTCATACATGCAAGTCTTCTGCCATGATAAAATGCAAAAGAAACAATACCCTTTTCGAGATCTTTATGGTAGTACGTCGTACAAATACCATCCGCATACTCTGTTACATAAGCCTTAAGCTGCAAATCCTCATCAAATGCATCATTACAGTATCTGAGGTAATTCTCAAGTGTTTTCTTTGAATCCTTTGGTATACTGTCATAATATACATATATTGCAAAATCCTTATATGTCAGATTCGGTGCATAATATTCTTCTCCAGTGGACTCATTTATAGTCTTTACCCAGCCCTTAGGAAGCTTATGTATAAAACCTTCTACCTGATTATGAACATATGTATACTGATACTGAAGTCTCGCAGCCTCAATCACTTTGTAATGAGGCTCTTTACCCTTTTCCTTTCGTTTTGCAGCTATATCAGTATACAGCTTATCCATCTCTTCAAACTGTAAACTATCGCCATGCGTACTTGCATACTGAACTCTCTCATATGCTGCTTTTGCTTTTGCATCACCCGCATCAGCAAGCTTTTTATACCAAAGCATAGCCTTTTCAAGGTCTATCGGTACTACATAATCACTCTTATTACCATATTGGTCTACCCTGTTCAATCCACTTTCATAAATAGAACCGAGACTCATATATGCTGCCTTGATTCCATATTCAGTTGCCGCAATCTCATAATATTTAATTGCTTTGGAAAAGTTCTGTATTTCAAGAAGCATCTTAGCAAGTTTATAAATAATCTCACCATCGTGGTTCTGATTAACATACTTCTCATAATACTTTGCAGCTTTATTCAGGTCAACCTCTGTAACCGCATTACGATATATACCTGTTTCAAAAAACTCAGCCAGGACAAGAAGAGCATCATTGCCATACTGCTTGTACTGAGCATCCATGATTCCTATATCTGCAACCTGTTCCAAAATAGTAACAGATTCCTCTCCATCTCCATTATCCATAAGGTTCATCGCCTTATTGTATTGGAGTTCCACATTATTCACAGGTTCTCTTTTTTTAGAAAATTTGGCTACAAAGGGTATTTTTTTAAATATACCATCCAAAAATCCCATATTATCTTCCTCCGGCAAATATCCATTGATAAGATTGATTTTACCACATTCCTATCAGTGGTGCAATAAAATAGATATTAATAATAATGTTTTTTATTCCGTTTTTGCAAGATAATTTGATATCTCTTCTACTGCCTCGACCTCATCCTCACCTTCAGCAGCTATGGTTATTTTCTCACCATTAGAAAAATTCATACTCATCATACCCATAATACTCTTTGCGTTAATTCTTTTATCACCTGTTACCAAATGCACCTTACTCTCATATTTGCTGGCTATCTGAACCAATACCGCTACCGGTCTCTCCTCTGCATCTTCTGACATTGATACTACTACTGTTTTCTCAATCATTTTGTTCCTCCTTGACGCATTATAACCCTCGCAGTTCATCTGCGATTTCGCTTATTTTTCTTAATCTATGATTTACTCCCGATTTACTTATAGGGGGAGACATCATCTCACCTAGTTCTTTAAGGGACGCATCATCAGCCTCAAGCCTTGCCAAAGCTAAATCTCTTAGATTTTCCGGAAGATACTTTATCCCTTTGGTCTGAATAATATACTGTATATCCTGAACCTGTCTTACTGCCGCATTTATAGTTTTATTCATATTTGCAGTTTCACAATTCACTTTACGGTTAATATTGTTGCTTATATCTTTAAGAATTCTGACATTTTCCATATTCATAAGTGATATATGAGCTCCCATGATATTCAGAATATCAACAATCATGGCACCATCCTTGATATAAACTACACTATACCGTTTACGTTCTACTATTCTTCCCTCTATTCCAAATTCTTTTATTAGTTTCTGTATAAATAATGCCCGCGTATCATTATTGCTGACTATCTCTAAATGATACCCCTTCTTAGGATCACTTATCGAACCGCAGGTCATAAAAGCACCTTTAATAAATGCCCTCTTACAGCACTCCTGCCACACTACCATACCACTAATTTTCATATCCTGGCAATTAACAGTATATTTGCCTGAAGCAGAATGCACTGAGGAATTTTCCAGTTTAAGTGTATCAAGCATACGCTCTACCATATCAGAATCATCAACAACTATTCTGTACAATCTGCTGTTACTTCCTGTTTTTCTTACGACTGATTCGGGAATATAACGGAACAATTTTTTTATCAGTCCCGATATTGTTCCGGCTATAATGCTGCGTTCAGTCGATATCACAAGTCTAATAGGAACGGAATCTTTATATTGTATCTCCGCCACCATAGATATCATGGCCGCAAGCTCTGCTATCTGGCAATGTCGCGCTCCTGAAATATTCTTTGCAAGCTCCGCCTTTACGTCTGATGAAAACGACATAAAAATCTCTCCCTCGCTACATTTTCTTTACTATTGCATCCTTCCCAATATCCCTATGATGTACCCTTACCGTATATTGTGATTTTTGAAGTCTTTCATATACAGCATTTGCAATAGTCACAGAGCGATGTTTCCCACCTGTGCATCCTATAGATATAACGAGCTGATTCTTACCTTCTTTGATGTAATTAGGTACAAGAAAAAAAACCATATCCAAAAACTTTTCAAGAAATACAGAAGCTTCTTCACAATTCATAACATATTCCTGTATTTCCCTGTCATTTCCGGTAAGCGGCCGGAGGTTCTCATCATAATAAGGGTTTGGAAGAAATCTGACATCCTGAACCATATCTGAGTCCCTCGGTATGCCATATTTAAAACCAAATGACATAATAGTAATAATAAAATTACTATATTCCATATCCTGAACAAATATCTTGTCAAGCTCAGCCTTAAATTCCCGCACAAGAAGATTTGAAGTATCTATAATATAGTCAGCTTCTTCTCTGATAAAGCCTATAAGCTCTCTTTCTTTATTTATTCCATCTATTATCCTTCCACCTTTTACAGAAAGCGGATGATTTCTTCTTGTCTCCTTATATCTCTTTACAAGTGTTTCATTTGAACAGTCTACAAATAATATCTCATATGGCCAGCCACATTCCTTTATTTCTGCAAGGCAGCTGTTTAGCTGACTTAAGGCTCTTCCGCTTCGTATATCTACACTTATGGCAACCTCATCTACCTGAATCTGTTCATCATAAGCTATCTCAGCAAACCTTTTTATAAGCTGGATAGGCAGATTATCTACACAGAAAAAACCTGCATCTTCTAAAGTTTTTAATGCTGTTGCCTTACCGGCTCCACTCATGCCTGTTACTATTACAAATCTCATGTTAAAACTCTCCTAACGTCTTAACCTCAGTCTCAAGTACAACACCAAATTGCTTTTCTACCTCTTCTTTAATATGGGCTATAAGCTTTATTATATCATCTGCAGTAGCTTTGTTTTTATTTATAACAAATCCGCAATGTTTCTCTGATACCTGTGCGCCACCTACTGTTGCCCCTCTTAGCCCGGCATCCATAATCAATTTTCCTGCAAAATATCCCTCAGGTCTTTTAAATGTTGAACCTGCTGATGGATATTCAAGAGGCTGTTTACTTCTTCTTGCTTCAGCAAGTTCCTTTATTCTGGAATCTATCTTCTCCTGTTCTCCCCATTCCAATTCAACTTCTGCTGAAAGTACAATCAGATTTTTTTCCTGAATAATACTATGTCTATAGGAAAAATCCATATCCTCATTTGAAATATCATATATATTTCCTTCATAATCCATAACTGTAACTTTTCGGACTATATTTTTCATTTCTCCATCATAAGCACCAGCATTCATATATACGGCTCCACCTATGGTTCCCGGTATACCGGATGCAAATTCCATACCGGTCAGTCCATTTTTCGATGCCGCACATGCTACTGTCGCCAGCAATGCTCCTGCCTGGGTTTTTATGATGTTTCCACTTATTTCTATGCTTTTCATAGCCGGTAATATATGGATGATTACACCTCTATATCCTTTATCTGATGCAAGTATATTACTTCCATTTCCCAATATAAAAAATGGCATCTTCTCTGACTTGCAAAGTTTTATCAATTCTGCTAACTGCTCTGCATTTTGTGGAACTGCCACATAATCCGCCTCTCCACCTACTCTGAACGTGGTAAGCGTACTTAATGGTACGTTTACTTTAATATTATCCCTGCTTAAAATGCTTCCGGCCTTATCATAAAAATCCATAACAATCTCCAACAATAAATGTATTATTATATATATTATAAAAATCAAAAGTCTTTAATACACTATATCATGTAGTGCAGACAATTTATCGACACTAACCACACATATAATACATTAAAGACTTTTATAATTCAATACTAAAAATTCATAGAATTAACATAAAAAAAACAACTTTTCTATACTCTTTACATATCACAAGCATTTAAAATACTTCAGACCAACCGTCTAAAACAGTCTGTTTTATACACTTTGGCATGCAAAAAATCCATTACGCATTTAAAATACTGCATGCACCACCATACATTCCTGCATCATTTCCAAGTGTTGCAAGTGCAAACTTAGTCTGTCTGCATGCATGGAACGCATATTTTGTAAAATATTTTGCTGTTGTATTTATAAGAATATCTCCTGCCTTTGATACTCCTCCACCTATAACAAATATTTCCGGATCCACAACACAGGCTATCTGTGCAAGAGCCTTTCCAAGTGCCTTTCCATGGTTTTCCACTAAAGTCGAAGCCACCTCATCGCCCTCTTTTGCCGCATCAAATATCTCTTTTGCCGATATGTACTGCACAGTTCTGAGTTTTGAAGGTTTATCAGATGTATTAAGACAAATATTTGCTGAGCGTACTATTCCTGTTGCAGATGTATACTGCTCAAGACATCCTGTATTACCGCATCCACACTTCTCAGTCTCTTCATCATTTACACATATATGTCCTATCTCACCGCCGGCACCATTTACACCAGACAGCATCTTACCATTTATAATTATTCCTCCGCCTACTCCTGTTCCAAGAGTAACCATAACTATATTAGTATAACCTTTTCCGCCGCCCTGCCACATCTCGCCAAGAGCCGCCATATTCGCATCATTTCCGGCTTTTACTTTGTATCCTGTAAGCTTTTCCAATTCTTCTTCAACATTAAAAATACCCCAGCCCAGATTAACGCATTTTAAAACTGTTCCATCTTCCTTTACAGGACCCGGAACGCCCATTCCTATTCCGGCAACATCGTCTCCGGATATAGATTTCTCTGCTATCTTTGTTTTTATAGAATCTGCTATATCACTTAAGATAAATCTTCCGCCTTCATCTGTTCTTGTCGTAATCTCCCATTTATCCACCAGTTCACCTTGTATTGAAAAAAGGCCTATTTTTACAGTTGTTCCTCCTATATCAACTCCAAATACATAATTTGCCATTATATTAATCCTCCTTCTTGTTATTTCCCTTCATAATATTCTGTGTAACTCTGTTATATAATTCCTGTGCAGCGTTATATCCCATCTTCTTCTGTCTGTGATTTACAGCAGCCGACTCTACAATAATTGCAATATTCCGTCCCGGTCTGATATGCATTGAAAATAGAACAAACAGGCAATAAAGCAGCCGAGACAAGAAGTAAGCTG
>JBJEMQ010000271.1:0-7325 GCA_051879755.1 Coprococcus sp.
AAGATGAGAGGCGCTTTATCTGACTGTGTTCCTATCGTTGTGAATAATCAGGTTACATGGTATGTGTATACTGATAACAAAGTAGATTTTTATCAGATTAATGCAAAAGCACTATCAAATACAAAAAAAATTACAAAAACAAGCAAGGTTAATGAAGTCAAAAACCTCAAAATAAAAAAAGCTGCTAAAAGCAGCATCACCTTAAGCTGGTCAAAAACTTCAAGAGCAAAGGGATATATTATATACCGTTATGACAACAGCACACACAAATGGGTAAACATAGGTAAGACCACAAAGCTTACATATACAGATAAAAAGCTTGCATCAAAGACAAGCTATAAATATAAAGTTAAGGCATACCGGATAATATCCGGCAAGACATATACCGGCAAATCATCCGGCATAAATGCCAGAACAAAATAGAATATTTCAAATTACAAAGTACCAATAAACAATTTCATCCGGAGTATCTGCTTTATACATATAAAGCCCATACCCGGATGAAACTTTTTGGCTTTTATCTTCTGCGAAAATACAATTTGCTCACCAGACTCCGTATGAATTTCATCATTCTTCAGTTTTATTGTCTGCTGCAATACCCATATGTCTTCTCGCAAGCTCTGCCATATATGTATCTTTCCCATTTTCTGCCGCATACAAATAATACTTTCCATAATCACACTGATTATTATATTCAAGTATCTGACCTTTGCAATAGTTCACCTTAACCTTCTGACACAGATTATCTCCCTTCATTTTCTCGTCAAATATCTCATTAACCCTATTTATGTTATTTTCCATAACAGCATTCTCCAAATCACGTGAAGAACGGATAGCATCTTTTACTTGCACCGGCACATCAGATAACTTATTAAATGCCTCCATTTGCTGTTGAAATTCTGCTCTATTTCCTTCCCAATATGCAATTTGCGCCTTATCACTTATTAGAAATGCCTTTTGAGTATTATCCAGCTTTAACTTTTCCAATTCCTGAATTACGAATTTGGCCTGTTCGAACTGTCCCTTATATATATAACCGGCTGCAACATTCTGCATTGAATATACATACAAATTCGCACGTTTTCTCATAATCTTAGCAGTTATCCTGCCTATTCTTGACCGCCAGATATTCAAATCAATAAATCCGTCAATGCATAATTCCTGCTGATACGTTTGAGCAATGAATTTTCTTATATGTCTTTCCTCCATATATGCATAAATAAGCACCAAAAGAATGTACAAAACTGTTATGCATATTCTAACTGTACTCTTTGAAGCATCTAAAAACAAAAAAATATATATTGCAGATATTATCAGTATATTAATAATATATAATATATATCCTCCTTTTGCTTTTCGTACCTTCTTTTTTCCTGCTTCACTTCCTGTGTAATCCAGTTCCATTTTTATTCCTCACTTTCCTTTATCCAATTTGACATATTAACCTATGTCTGACATATACTATACGAATCAGATTTTAATTTTTATGGTATAATTTTTTTTAGTTAATTGCAAGACTAATTTCTGGTTTGAATCCGCCATAATCTGATTGAAAGTTGATTGAAAGCTTCATTTTGGGGAATCTGAATTATCCGGAATTTTCTCTTCACTTATAAATGTTCACATTAAAATGCTTTTTTCCTCATTGCTCTGAGGCTGCACAGATACGAAACAGCCAGCAATATTATGACAGTTAAACCTGCCAGAATAAAAAGACATTTATCCGAAATGTTCTCTAATGTCTGCCTGATAGCTGCAACCATTTCAACACTTACAACCTTTTTCAATATAACTGCTAAAATAGCCACAACTCCAAATGTAACTAGAATAACTATTCTGCTTCCATTTGCCCCATATCTTATCTGAACCGGGATTGAAAATGCCATCATAAGTGCAACGACTGCGAGATATACCAAAATCATTGGTACATCTTTCAATAAATCTATACTTCTTCCATGTACTATTTCCGATGTATAATAAATTATAATTGAAGTAATCCATGATACAATTCCTGCAATTCCGCAAAAGACATATTTCTCTGTTACATATGTTTTTACATTGATTGGTAATGTGAGTATAAAAGTAAATCCATTGTCAAGCTCATCATATGAAATCGTACTGATTGCAAGTATCGAAATCAGCAGAGGAAGATAACCCAGAACAAAGCTCCCTTCCTGTGTAAAAGCAAACATCGCTGCCAATGCTACAAATAAAATAAGTGTCTGTTTTCTTTGAAAAATAATTCTTATATCCTTTTCAATTAATCCGGCCATTATCGATACCCTCCCGTCATCATCAGTATCAACTCATCAATTCCGCCATTCTCAATTACAATACCGGGATAATTCTCCCTATAATAATTCTTCTGATTGGTGAAACATGCATACCCATATTTCTCCTTCAGGCTCTTGATGATATATTCTTTATCTAGTTTTTCATACATTGCCTCATCCACCTTCAGAATTCCATACTGGTCAAGGATTACATCAGTATCCTCGTGAACCATAATCTTCCCTTCATGGATTAGATATATATCATCACATAATTCTTCCAAATCTGAGGAAATATGTGATGTAATCAGGATAGAACGTTCCTCATCTTCCTTGAGATACTCCCGAAGCATATCCAGTATTTCGCTTCTTGCCTCCACATCAAGTCCGACTGTAGGCTCATCCATAATCAGAAGCTTTGCCTTATGAGTCATCGCAACCAGAACACGAAGCTTCGCCTTCATACCTGTCGAAAACTCGCGAATTACTTTCTTCATTGGAATATTAAGTTCCCTACACTTCCTTTGAAACAAATCCCGGTCAAATTCCGGATACATCTTGCAGAGCACTTTTTCAACATCGTTAACACAAAGATATGTGCTGAACCCGGCCTCAGCAAGTGCAACACCTATTTTCTCCTTATCTCTTCCGGTTAATGCCATACTTTCTGTGCCAAGTACAGTCACACTACCGCAATCCGGTTTCACAAGTCCGAGAATCATCTTGATTGTGGTACTTTTTCCGGCGCCATTTTTTCCTACCAGACCTGTCACTTTACCTGCCGGCACTTTCATGGATAGATTCAGTTCAAAGTCCCCATATTTCTTTTTTACATCCTGTACAACTATCATTCATAGTCCTCCAACAAAATTTCCATGATTCCATATATTTCTTCTCTGGTCATCTTCACCGATTTTGCTTTCTCGACTGCCTTTGCAAAATCATCCTCAACTGCCTTTTTTCTGGCTTCTGAAGCAAGCTGTTTATCAGTAGCAGAAACAAAAGTTCCTTTACCATGAATGGTGGTAACAAAACCCTCTTCTTCCAGCTTATCATATGCTTTCTTCACAGTAAGTGCGCTTATCTTCAATTCACCTGATAGCGCCCGAACTGAAGGAAGTGCCTCATTTTCTTCCAGTTCACCTGATAATATTTCAGATTTTATTTGATCCATCAACTGTTCATAAATTGGAATCATGGATGAATTATTAAGTATTATATGCATATTCGTTTCCTCCGGATGTAAACAGTATATAACAGTATATAACTGTTGTCAACTGTTATATACTGTTATATTATTTTTGTATATTAATTTTATTCTGCTTCTCTTAGTCGCTCCACAATACTATGCTTTGCTGTCTGCCCATACATGACGGAAGGAATAAGCCATCCCAGCAAAGTAAAAACAGGAATCGCGAACAAAACAGGAAGAATAGTAAATCCGGCACTGAAGAACCAAAACATATTTTCAAGTATTTTCGAAGCCAGTGGGTTTAATATGACAGATAAAATCAGCGCAAATACAGAAGCACTAAGTGCATAGAACAGCCCTTCATATACCAGCATGTTCTTCAATTGCTTATTTGTCATTCCCACAGACTGCAATACTGCAAATTCTCTCTTACGTGACAGAATACCGGTCATAATAGCATTAAAGAAATTCAATATGCCGACAAGTCCGATTATTGCACAAAGTAATCCTCCAAGTAATAAAAACATCTTCTGAAAATTCTCAAATTCTGCACGAAGAGTAGCTTTACTTTCATACATTAACCTCGAAAGGTCAGCAGAAGTCAAATCTGCAAGATATTCTTCTGCTTCATTCTCTGCCTCAGAATCCGGTGTATCAAATAGATAAAACAGCGGAATAACTGACTGCATACTGTCTTCAGCAAGCCTGTCAACAGGAAGAACCATACTGTAACCGCCCGGCAGACTATAACGCATACTCATAGAATATGGTACTGCCACATAAGCACATACTGTATATTCAACATCATGACTGTCTGCAATAAAATACTCACGAAATTCATCCGGTGTATTTTCATCACATTTATCTCCTGTTCTGCTATCAATGTAATAAGCATCACTAATGTACCTGACAGTTATGGAATCGCCTAACGCCGGATAATTCTCATAGTTGCTGATATTACCATAATCATCATCAACAGTCAATGCAATGGAATTACTATTATCTTTAAAAAGCTGGCTCAAATCACCTTCTAAAACAGTCAGTTTTTGGAATAACTCCTCGTCTAATCCCTCTATGATTGCAGTTTCAGAAACCATGCCATCACGCGTTTCTTTTTTCGCATACATGTCTTCAATCTCATCCTCTGGAAAGTAAAAAGACTGGTTATTTTTCCACTCCTCACTGCCAATCCACACCTCCGTATTTGTCCCCGATACCACATAACCACTGCCAGCCGATGTTTGTGTTGTATGGTCTGCAATATCCATTATTTCATTCTGGGAAATATATTCTTCTGCTTGGTTATATCGGAAATAATCTGTACTGCTGACAATAAAATCTGCGCATGTCTGTTTGTCCATATACTTTTCCATATCAAAGCCATTTACAAAAACAACAAGCACATTAAGCAACACAACAGATAACGCAAGTGAAATAATTACGAGAATCGTCTTTTTCTTGTTTCTTCCCAGATTGGCAAATGCCATCTGATAAACCTTTGCACCACGGGTCACACGACGTTTCTTTTTGCCCTGAACAGCCTCAGTGTACTTGGTTGCTTCCACAGGTGAAACCTTTGCAGCAATTCGTCCCGGACGGGCACATGACAGTAGCACAGTAACCAACGCAAAAAGAGCTGCTACAACAAAAATAAATGGTGAAGTACTGATAGTCGATACATCTGCACCCAGACTTGTATTCTTCATAACCACCGGGGTAAGAACAGCACCGATAACATAACCCAGCAGTAAGCCTACAGGAATACCGATAACACACAGAAAAAGTGCCTGTTGCCGTATAATCCTTCGAAGCTGCTTTGGAGTAACACCAATTGTTTTGAGCAGACCATAAAAACGTATATCTCCGGTGACAGATATTTGAAATATGTTATATATGATTAAATATCCGGTAAATATAACCAGTACAAGTAATGAAACAATTGCAAGTATCATTCCCGCATCCATGCTCTCTCCTAACTGGTAAGAGGTGTATCCCCAGTTCACACCTATACGGGCACTATCTGCTTCGTTTCTGTTCTCCCAACTATATCCTAAATCCTTATCTACCTGTTCCATCTGTCCCCGAATATCCACAGAAGATGCCATCATAACATTCAAATCTGAATAAAAAGGATCCAATCCTGCAGCAACAGCTTCTGTTTCAACGGAATCAACGTATTCTTCTGATACATTGATATAATGAACAGGACTGATATCATCATATTCCCACCAGCCAACCAAATTAAAGGTATCAGTTTTTTCATATTTTTTCATATTTACGTCTTCAACAGTATATGTCAACGTTACCTCTGCTCCCAGTTTCCGGTCGATTCCGAGCAGGCTCAGAGCATTTGTATCCATAGCAATTTCCATTCCGCTTTGGGGTAACCTTCCTTCAGTCGGTTCAGCATAACTCCATTTTGCACAATTTTCCTCCATAAAGCTAATCTCTGCAGGAACTTTACTAAATACGCCATCTGATAACACACTAATCAATTTTCGTTCTCCGGTCGCTTTTACCTTACTGTGTGCTGAAATTGCGGCAATCTGTTCATCTGTCACATCTTTAAATGTACCATGATTGTAACCGCCAATCTGGCGGAAGGTGTATGTCTGATAACTGGAGTTTATGGACATTGACACGGTAAACAATGCTGTAAATAACAATGTTGTCAGGATAATTGCAATTATAGCGATAATATTACGCTTGCGCGATGCCCATATAGAACGAAAACTTAAACGCCTGATACATTTTCTGTTTTTTACATTCATCATCGTCACCTCCCTTAATTACGGGAGACGATCCGGCCATCTTCGATTCGAATGAGCCTGTCTGCCATCTGTGCAATTTCCTCATTGTGAGTAATCATGACTATTGTCTGCGAAAACTTCTGGCTGGTCACTTTCAGCAGACTTAATACATCCTGACTGGTCTTTGAATCCAAATTACCCGTAGGTTCATCTGCAAGAATAATAGCAGGAGCTGCCGCTAATGCACGGGCAATTGCCACACGCTGCTGCTGACCACCCGACAGCTGACCGGGCAGCGCATCAAGTCGTCCATCCAGGCCAAGAGTCTGAACAATCTCCTGAACAAACTCTTTGTCTGCTTTTTCTCCATCCAACTCAATTGGCAGAACAATATTTTCATACACGTTCAACACAGGAACAAGGTTATATGCCTGAAACACAAAACCTATTTTACGACGACGGAAAATCGTCAATGCTTCATCCTTTAAGGAAAAAATATCTTTGCCGTCAACAATCACTGTTCCGCTAGTTGGACGGTCAAGCCCACCCAGCATATGCAACAAAGTAGATTTGCCAGAGCCCGATGTACCAACTATTGCAACAAAATCGCCTTTTTCAACGCTCAAATTTACGCCATCCAAAGCACGAACGGCATTCCCATCGGAACCATAAATTTTTTTCAGGTCTTTTGCCTGTAATATCTCCATAAATAATACCTCCAAGAAAAATCTTTATGTAGAATTCTTTTCTACATGCAGATTATCTCACAAGATTCTTTCCAAATTCTTTCAAGCAGAAATGAAATCTAACAGTTTTGAAAGAATTACTGTTGCTTTGGCAGAAATACAGAAAAAGTTGCACCTTCTCCCGGTTTTGATACAACTTTGATATACCCATTCTGACCGGATATGATTTCACGTGCCAGATAAAGTCCGATTCCCACTCCTTCCTGTTCTCTTGTGTTTTCCAAACGACAAAACCGTGAAAAAATCTTTGTCTGATCATTTTCAGAAATTCCGATACCTGTATCAGTGATATCAATGCGTACAAACATTTCATAACTGATAACCGATATGGTAATACCGCCACTATATGTATACTTTATCGCATTGT
>JBJEMQ010000272.1:0-7300 GCA_051879755.1 Coprococcus sp.
TCAGGTTCCTCAAGCACCCTGTTAAGAAGATATTTAAGCACTTCTCCCATTTTTTTCCCCGGTTTCATGCCATTATTTATAAGGTCACTTCCATCTATAGCCAAATCCCTTATAGTCAGGCAGTCACCTTCTTTTACTATCTCCTCATACATTGACTCAAGTCCCTGAAGTATCTCTTTTTTCTCTTCCAGCCTGTAATTACTCTGAGCTGCCATATCTGCTTTTCTTATCTTTAGAAACAATGGAAAAAATTCTGTACCTGTTTCGCTGAGAAACTGTCTGAACTTATTCTTAGATGGAAGTCCTGACAGGGCATAGTCATGCCATTTTGCCATCTTACAAACAGTTTTTATAGATTCATTGTCAAATTTCAGGCGTCTCATTACATCCTGAGCTATTCTGACAGATACCTCGGCATGTCCATAGAAATGATCTGTACCATTCTCGTCTACACTATGAGTTTCAGGCTTTCCAACATCATGCAGAAGTGCTGCGAGCCTGCACACAGGAGTAGGTTCTATCGCCTTCACAGCTTCTATTGAATGTACACCTACATTATATAGATGATATGGATTATTTTGAGGTTGTTCCATCATATGGTCAAACTCAGGAAGTATATATGATGTTATTCCCATAACATATGCATCTATAAGCTTTTCAGGATGTGCAGATGTAAGCAGCTTGACAAGTTCAACACGAATTCTCTCAGCACTTATATCTTTCAAATGTATTGCCTGGACAATCATGGCAGCTTTGGTTTCTCTTTCTATTTCAAAACCAAGCTGTCCTGCAAATCTTATAGCACGAAGTATTCTTAATGCATCTTCGTCAAACCTGTCACCTGCCACACCTACAGCCCTTATTATTTTATTATCAAGGTCTGATTTTCCTCCAAATATATCTACAATACCCGCCTTATGACTGTAAGCCATTGCATTTATGGTAAAGTCTCTTCTCTTTAAGTCCTCCTCGAGATTAGAAGTAAAGCAGACCTCATCAGGCCGTCTGTGATCACTGTATTCACCATCTATCCTGTATGTCGTTACCTCATAACCTGTCCCATCTATCATGACAGTTACCGTACCATGCTGTATTCCCGTATCTATTGTACGCTTAAACAATGCCTTTACCTGCTCAGGTCTTGCCGACGTTGTAATATCCCAATCCTCAGGAGTCCTTCCAAGTATGGCATCTCTGACACATCCACCGACAATATATGCCTCATAACCTGCTGCCTCAAGCGTATTTATTATTCTGTTTGCATTTTCCGGCATTTCTATTTTCATTTTAATCTCCATTCCGCCGCCTTCTTCTGACGGCACAACCGGTAAACCATAAAAGTAAAGCGGCTATATTATATATAGCCGCATACGTTACTGTTTTCATTGTTTATCAGTATGCTTTTCCAAAATATATCATCTTGGCTGCAGGCTTGCCACAGTGAACGCATACATTTCCAAGATTCTCCTGCTCAAATGGAATACATCTTGTTGTCGCACCTGTCTCATCCTTAATGGCAGTTTCACACTCTGTATCTCCGCACCACATAGCCTTGATAAATCCCTGCTTCTTCTCTAATATATCTGTAAATTCTTCCCAATTCTTTGCAACATGGGTATTTGCATCTCTGTGGGCTTTTGCTTTCTCAAACATATCCTTCTGAATAGTCTCAAGAAGCTCGCCAACCTTTATATCTATTTCATCAAGAGAAACTGTTAACTTCTCTCCTGTATCACGACGTACAAGTACTGCCTGATTTGCTTCTATATCCTTTGGTCCTATTTCTACACGAATAGGAATTCCACGCATCTCCTGCTCGGAGAACTTCCAGCCCGGACTCTTATCACTGTCATCCACCTTTACGCGGAATGCTCCCAATTTCTCACGAAGTTCTTCTGCCTTCTCAAGAACGCCTTCCTTCCTCTGCATAATTGGAATAATCATAACCTGAGTTGGTGCAACCTTTGGAGGAAGCACAAGTCCTGAGTTATCACCATGAACCATGATTATTGCTCCGATAAGACGTGTTGTCATACCCCATGAAGTCTGATGCACATATTTAAGCTTATTATCCTTATCTGTAAACTGTATTCCAAATGCTTTTGCAAATCCGTCACCAAAATTATGACTTGTTCCTGACTGCAAAGCCTTGCCGTCATGCATAAGTGCTTCTATGGTATATGTTGCTTCTGCTCCGGCAAATTTCTCCTTATCTGTCTTTCTTCCCTTTATAACAGGAATAGCAAGTACATTCTCACAGAAATCAGCATACAGATTAAGCATCTGAATTGTTCTTTCCTCTGCTTCTTCTGCTGTAGCATGGGCAGTATGTCCTTCCTGCCACAGGAATTCTCTTGAACGAAGGAAAGGACGTGTCTCCTTCTCCCAACGAACTACTGAACACCATTGATTATATACCTTCGGCAAATCGCGATAAGACTGTACCTCGTTTTTATAAAAATCACAAAATAACGTCTCTGATGTAGGTCTTACACACATACGCTCATTAAGCTCATTGAGTCCTCCGTGTGTTACCCAGGCAACCTCTGGTGCAAATCCTTCCACATGATCTTTTTCCTTCTGCAAAAGGCTCTCAGGAATGAACATAGGCATATATACATTTTCTACGCCGGTCTCTTTAAATCTTTCATCCAGCTGCTTCTGAATAAGCTCCCATATAGCATAACCAGCCGGCTTAATAGCCATACATCCCTTAACATTTGTATATGAAATAAGCCCTGCCTTTAAAACCACATCTGTATACCACTGGGCAAAATCCTCATCCATAGAAGTTATTGCTTCTACCAGTTTCTTATCGTTCGCCATTTTCTTTCTCCTTTTAATTTCAAAACATAAGCTGAGTATAACAAAACCATAAAAATAATTCAAGATACATAAGGAAAAAGGATGTATGTCTATTAGAACTCATCTAATTCAATAACCTCAAAAGCTTTTCCTTCCGGCTCATTTTTAAATATCATCTGTTCTCCTGTAGCAGGATGGGTGAATTCCAGTCTTGAAGCATGAAGTCCTATCTGCTGATACTGTTTTTTCACCTTCTGAAATTTTGGATTATATTTTGTGTCACCCCAGATACCACATTTCCTATTTGCCATCTGTACACGTATCTGATGATGACGTCCTGTCACAAGAGTAATCAGAACATAACTGAGTATACCCTGTTCTGTCTCCATAACATCAAGCACCTCATAATCAAGCTCTGCATATTTTGAACCCGGAGTATCCTTATCCACTACCTTTGTAACATTATTTATCTTGTCATGCACCAGATAATCCTTTAATGTACCCTCCTCATTTGGAAGCTCTCCCGTAAGAATTGCCTGATAATATTTTATCATCTCTCCATCTTCACTTTGCTTTGACAGATTTGCAGCAGCTTCCTTCGTCTTTGCAAATACCATGATACCACCTACCGGCCTGTCCAATCTGTGTATGGCTGCCAGATATGGCTCCTCATTTCTGTTTTCTCTCTCGAAAATATGAAGCTTTAACATACTTATCATATCCTCAGAATTTGTCTTATCTGACTGTGATGGCACACCATATGGCTTCACTGCTACAATTATACTTTCATCTTCATATAAAATATTAATCTTCATCTGTTATATTCCCCTACATTCTGAATCTGTAACCGACACCCCATACAGTTTCTATATATTGAGGCTTTGAGGTATCAAACTCTATCTTTTCTCTTATTTTCTTAATATGCACCGTTACTGTAGCTATATCGCCAACACTTTCCATATTCCAAATCTTATTAAACAGCTCATCCTTTGAAAATACCTTATTGGGATTACTTGCAAGGAACAAAAGTAAATCAAATTCCTTATTTGTAAATACCTTCTCCTCGTTATCCACATAGACACGCCTGTCAGTTCTGTCTATCTTAAGACCTCTTATCTCTATAACATCATTTTGCAGGGCAGTTGAGCCTACAAGTCTTTCATATCTGGAAATATGAGCCTTTACCCTTGCAACAAGCTCTGAAGGACTAAACGGCTTCGTCACATAATCATCTACACCAAGGCCAAGACCGCGTATCTTGTCAATGTCATTTTTCTTAGCCGTTACCATAATAATCGGTATATCCTTTTCCTCACGTATGGCCCTGCATATTTCAAATCCGTCCATATCAGGCAGCATCAAATCCAATATAATCAGACTATATTCGTCTGCAAGTGCCTTTTCAAGCCC
The DNA here is from genome assembly GCA_051879755.1 of Coprococcus sp. Classification (GTDB taxonomy): domain Bacteria; phylum Bacillota; class Clostridia; order Lachnospirales; family Lachnospiraceae; genus Coprococcus. The sequence goes on from JBJEMQ010000272.1 coordinate 4,216, forward strand.
TGCAACACCATTTGTCTCTATTTCTACCTGAAAATCATTCAGTTCCAGATAATCTCTCTCAAGCTCTGCAATACTAAGTTCATCTTCTATAATAAGAATTTTACTCATTTGTAACTTCCTCCTTTATATATTTCTTTAATGTAAATAATATGGTTGTTCCTTTATCCTTTTGACTTTTTGCCCATATCCGGCCACCATGCTCCTCTATAATCTTTTTACATATAGCAAGTCCCAGACCGCTTCCGCCTCTTGACTGTCTCGCACTGTCTGCTCTATATGTTCTGTCAAATATATGTGGCAGGCTTTCTTCATCTATTCCCTTGCCATTATCACTTATAGATACCTTAACCATATCATCATTTTCATGGATATATATTTCTATCTGAGCCTTGTCTCTGCCGCAATATTTTATTGCATTTGTAACTATATTATTTATAACCCTCTTCAACTGATCAGGGTCAACCACCACTCTCACGTCATCTGCGCAATAATTTCTATATATAAGTGTCATATCATGTGACATAAGAGTTGCCTGTATCTCCTCCATACAATCTGAAAAGTAATCTTTAACAGATACTCTGTGAAATTCATATGGAATGGCATTATTATTTATATTTGTATATAGTGATAACTCATTTATAAGTGAATCCAGTTCATTTGCCTTGTTATATATCATCTTAAGATAGCGTTCTCTTTTCTCAGGTGTATCTGCCACCCCGTCCATGATACCCTCAACATAGCCCTTAATAGTTGTTATTGGAGTCTTAAGGTCATGGGATATATTACTTATAAGCTCCCTGTTCTCCTCTTCATAACGCATTTTCTCATTTACAGATTCGCTAAGCTTATTTTTCATATCATCAAATGATCTGAACAACTCACCTATTTCATCCTGCCTGTCCTCATCATAATCAAGCTTACCTGAAAGATTTCCTGCTCCTATCTCTTCTGCTGCTTTTTTTAACTTAACAAGCGGATTTACAAAATGCTTATACACCATAAATGCCAATACGCCGCTTAAAAGTAGCATAAGAACAACAAGAAGTATAGAATACCTTGTTATAGTCTGCCTGAACTGCTGAAGATAATTTCCATAGCATGTAAGCATAAATAAAGAAACCCTGTCTTTACTATTTAGACATGTTATCTGATTACAGATATACGGCTTTGGTGTAGTTATGATAAATTCCTTAATATAAAGATTACCCTGTATATAAGGATTTCCTACATTTATATTATTACTGTCAGTATGCTTCGTGTTCTGATAATCTTCATTATATGTTTTTATCAGTTGTTCCTGTAAATCCCCGGTAAACTCCTCAAGTCCAATATATTTGAATTCTCCATTTCTAATTACCACTATCGAAGAATTCATTTCTCTTAAACAACTGTTTATCTCTTCCAGATAATCATTATCTGTAATCCTTGCAGGCTTCTCCTCGAGTTCATCTACAAGCTTTGACCTATATTCCGACACCGCTCCATATATTTCCCTTACCGGATCTTTAATCGAATAAAGAGTTGCTATTGATGTATCATCTCCATATACTCCGTTCATATAACACTGGCCTATATATATAGTTCCTATTAACATCGTTATAATGGCAAATACCCATACTATTGCTATAGTAAGCTTTACTTTTCGTGTTATCTTCATATGTATAACAATTCCTTTCATATCCGGTTATGCTAATAACACTATCAGTATATCATACGAACACCTTATCAGAATATGAAGTTTTTATAAACTATTTTATTTATGACATTTTTCTCTTTTTTCTAAATAAACGTTTTTTGCCTGATTTTACATCTGCTGCTGCTATTTCCTTTCTTGCCTGCTGCATCTCACGAAGAGTAATATCAAGTCTTTTATACCGTTCTTCCTCACGCTCTTCCTTTTCTTTTATTATAACATCTATCTGTTTAGTTACTCCCTCTACTACATTTGCGGTAACAGCCTTAGTTATAGGCTTTATATTTTCTTTTATGGAATTTCCGACTACCTTATTCATAAGGGTCTGGAACTGCGCCATTTTAAAATCTACAACTCTTTCCCCATCATCATTTACATTACTTATCTCCGTAGCCTCTTTTACAATCTCCTCAGTAAAATCATAATCCTTAAGGGGATCTTCACCATTGTTCATAGCCTCAAATACCTGTTCCCTATTATCCATAATATCATACATTTTTTTTACTAAATCATGAATAGCCTTAAGCTGTATACCTTTATCCTTCAGAAGTTTTACCTTCTGAAGAATCTTTATATCCTGCTCCTCATAATATCTGTGTCCCATATCATTTCTTTTTATCTTAATGTCCAGCTCCTCTTCCCAATATCTGAGAACATGAGGCTCCACTCCCGTAAGCTTTGCTGCTTCTTTTATTGAATATGTTTTCATTTATATATGCCTCCTTATATTTTGACAGAAGGATTATCCCATCCTTCTATATGGATTATTAAAATATCCGTTTCATAAAAATTCTACCGAATTACCCAGTCTTCTACAATTCATATCGTCATCTATATTTCTACATAAAATGAGAAAAAATAATCAATATATAAAATTTTTATTACGAAATAAAGGCTTTAAAGTTTTCCTATTGACTTCTTTTGTTTTGGCTTATATACTAATGGTGGAAAAAATTAATAGACTAAATCTCATTAATTTTTAGGTAAGTATCTGACATTTTGGTCAGTAAAATAATACAAATCAGGAGGAATTAAAACATGTCAACAAAAGCTATGTACAAGATCGATGAGATCGGCAAAGGTAAAGTAGGCTTTAAATCAGCTACCCGTGCTATTATTGAAGGTGCTTTCTACGGCAACAACGTTGTTAAGGTTAACACACTTAAAGAAGCTTATAACCTTGCAAAGAATTCACCAGGCACAATCGTAACAGATATGCCTGTATACAGAGGCGAAGAATTTGGTTTGGATGCAGACGCTAAGGTATTATTATTTAATGATGGTGCCGTAACAGGTCGTTATGCTGCTGCCCGCCGTATCAAAGGTGAGCCTGGTGTAGATGACAAGAAGCTTGATAAAGTAGTTATGGATGCTGTATATAAGACACGTTAT
>JBJEMQ010000273.1:0-7298 GCA_051879755.1 Coprococcus sp.
CAAGTTCTTGAAGCATACTGTCATCAAATGCAGACATATTTATTCCTTCGGTCTTTGAATCATCTTCATCCAAATCCAAGTCTTTGAAAATGTTATTTGACTCCTTTGGTTCATCATTATACATATCAAGTCCATCGTCATCTTCTTCATCAAAGGACACATCATCATACTCAGGAAGGTCATCTATAGTTGTATCTGACTTTGCAACACCGGAAGACTGAGATACCTCTACTCCTGATCCGGCTACATCCATATATGCTTCGTCAACCTGCATACCGGCAGCTTCCATCAGCTCTGTTATCTCACCAAGGAAGTTTCTTATAGTAAACTTCTCCTCATTTAACATATTAATAATCTTTGCAACATAATTACAATCTTCAGTATCTGAATATGTTGCGTCAGTGATAATCTGCTTCACAAATAACTTAAACTCTGCATTAATACTATTATCTGTTTCAACAGGAACACATAACATCTTAACATCATATGTAACCGGATTTACATATGTAAATCCCTTATGTAATACAACATAAGAAACCGGTATTCCCAAATCACGCATATTTACTATACCTGATGCAATACCTCTGATAATCCCCAACATCATCTCAGCATTAACTGTATTAGAAAGGAGAGACTCCACTGTAGTCCTGTCAGTTACATTATATGTAAGATAATCGTTCTCATCATCTTCTTCATAAATGATGTCAACAAGTTCAGCTATATTATTATCTTCAAGATAATCAAGCAGCTCTTCATCAAAATCGCAATCATCATCCAATACGTAAGACAAATACTTTTCAGAGCCAATATTTCTCACTTTGAAACTAATTTTTCTCATCAAATATTCCTCCTGTCGCACCTCAATACGTGCATACCTGGGTACCAAATCCCCATAATAAGATACATTCTCTTTAATTATATATAATTTTCAATTATATCGCAAGCTATTTGTAACCAATTCAACAATTTTCACTAAATTAAATTAACAGCTCAGCCATAATTAACCTTCCGGCTGAGCCGTCAAATTTTTCTACAAATTACTGTGTATCAATATGCTCCTCATATGTCTCAGTAAATACATGGCTTCCATCATTTGCATCTGTAGTATGATAATATAAATAATTATGTTCTTCCGGATACAATACTGCTTCTATAGATGCCTTTCCCGGATTACATATAGGCCCTACAGGAAGTCCTGTATATTTATATGTGTTGTATGGAGAATCAATCTCAAGGTCTTCATATAAAACCTCCTGAACATCATACATACCATCTGTAAGAGGATAAAGTACGGTAGGGTCTATCTGCATCAGCATTCCTTCATCTAATCTGTTATAGAATACTCCTGCTATAGTTGCTCTTTCACTATCTAACATTGCCTCACGTTCTACCATTGATGCCATAGTCAGTATCTCAAAATCAGTATATCCAAGCTCCTTCGCACGCGCCTTATACTCGTCTGTATAAACTGAATTAAATGCATTTACCATATCCTGAATAAGTGACTTGGCTGTTGTATCCTCATATATATCATATGTTGCAGGGAACAGGAAGCCCTGAAGGTCATATTTTACACCACTGCCTACTTCAAACGGAAGCTCAATACCGACTTCACTATAATAACGTGCTTCCGACAGGAATTCCTGCTTAGTGCATATGCCTTTTTCTTCGCACGCCGCAGCTATCTGCTCTAAACTGTATCCCTCAGGAATAGTCAGTTTTTCCACAACCTCTTTTGTTCCTTCCACATAACAGATAGTCTTTATTATATCCATAACATTCATACCTGTATTTAGAGTGAAAGTTCCCGGCTGAATACTGTCTTTATATTTTGTTTCCTTAATTCTAAGTTCAAATGCCAGCTTATACTTTATAACTCCCGCATTTTCAAGAATCTTAGCCGCCTCTTTTACTGTTGCCCCTGTTGGAATCTCAACAGTAACTTCTTCAACAGTGCCTTCATTTCCAGCTACCGTTTCCACGCCCCTGTATTCATCCATGAATTCATTATACGTTTTTTTGATTTTTATACCAGCTACTATGACTATAGCCACAATAACCGCTATAGAAATCAGAAATTTGATAACTCCTTTACCCTTCATATTATATACTCCTTCATTATATAAATCTTTATTTTCAAAATTATGTTTGCCTGTTCCATAAAGTAATGTTATCATATCGTTATCTTACAAAAAGAAAGGATGATTTAAATTGGCAAATCCAATAGTTACCATTACTATGGAAAATGGTGATGTCATCAAAGCTGAGCTTTATCCTGACATTGCACCAAATACTGTAAATAATTTTATTTCCCTTGTCAAAAAAGGGTACTATGATGGACTTATTTTCCATCGTGTCATAAACGGCTTTATGATTCAGGGCGGATGTCCTGACGGAACAGGTATGGGTGGTCCCGGCTATTCTATCAAGGGTGAATTTGCCCAAAATGGTTTCAAAAACGACCTTGCTCATACTCCTGGCGTACTCTCTATGGCTCGTTCCATGATGCCTGATTCAGCCGGCTCGCAGTTCTTTATCATGCACAAAACATCGCCACATCTTGATGGTGCATATGCTGCCTTCGGAAAAGTCATTGAAGGACTTGACATAGTAGACAAGATTGCAAACACAGAAACCAACTACAACGACCGTCCTCTTAAAGAACAGAAAATGAAGTCTGTCACTGTTGATACACAGGGCGTCGATTATCCGGAGCCAGTAAAAGCCTGATTTATTTGAAAAATTAAGGATACTCATATATACATGATATAATCCACAACGAAGATTCTTAAAACTAATTATCCTATACAGATAACAGTTCTAAGAATCTTTTTATTATAATCGAATTTCTTAAAGTTCTACGTTCCAGAAATCATTTATAGTTGCAAAATAATCCTCCGGCGTCTCTGCACGACGAATAAGCTTATATGAACCATCTTCACGGAGAAGTATCTCCGCTGATTTAAGCTTGCCATTGTAATTATATCCCATTGCAAATCCATGCGCACCAGTATCATGAATGGCAAGAATATCGCCCATTTCAATCTCCGGAAGCATTCTGTCGATTGCAAACTTATCGTTATTCTCACATAACGAACCTGTTACATCATACTTGTGGTCGCATGGCTCATTTTCCTTGCCAAGAACAGTAATATGATGATATGCACCATACATGGCAGGTCTCATCAGATTAACTGCACATGCATCTACTCCTATATATTCCTTATGCGTATGCTTCTCATGAATAGCTGTTGTAATCAGATGTCCATATGGAGCAAGCATAAAACGGCCCAGCTCGGTATATATAGCAACATCTCCCATTCCTGCAGGAACAAGGATCTCCTCGTATATTTTTCTTACACCTTCGCCTATAACAAAAATATCATTTGGCTCCTTATCAGGTGTATACGGAATACCTATTCCACCTGACAAATTTATAAAATCAAGCTTCACACCTGTTTTTTCCTTTATCTCTACAGCTGTTTCGAACAGTATCTTTGCAAGTGTAGGATAATACTCATTTGTTACAGTATTACTTGCAAGGAATGAATGCATACCGAATCTTTTAACACCCTTATCTTTCAGTATTCTATAGGCCTCTATAATCTGCTCTTTTGTCATGCCGTACTTGGCATCACCGGGATTGTCCATAATAGTGGTCGATATTGAAAATGTTCCACCCGGATTAAATCTGCAGCATATTTTCTCCGGTATACCCGCTGCTTTCTCAAGAAAATCAATATGTGTAATATCATCAAGATTAATTGTAGCATTAAGCTTCTTTGCCAGAACAAATTCTTCCGCCGGAGTATCATTTGAAGAGAACATTATTTCATCTCCTGTAAATCCAAGCTTGTCTGACATCATAAGCTCTGTAAGCGAAGAGCAGTCTGTACCACAGCCTTCTTCCTTCAATATCCTGAGTATTGTCGGATTAGGAGTTGCCTTTACTGCAAAATATTCTTTAAAACCCTTATTCCATGAAAATGCCTTATAAAGATTCCTTGCATTTTCTCTTATTCCCTTTTCATCATAAAGATGAAATGGTGTAGGATAATCCTTAATAATCTCTTCAGCCTTAGCTTTTGTCACAAATGGTGTCTTCATATTCCTCTGTTCCTTCCTCAAATATGTTTATGTACAATCTAAAAATGTAACGTAAATCTGTTCTTATTTTTATGTGTATTGTTTTATCACAATTAATTATATTTGTAAATACAGAATCACCTGCTTTAAAACCGTATCTGTACCGACACAACTGTTATGCGTTGTTCTCTGCAGCTACAAGATTTTCACTGTTATGACGCTTTCTAAGCAATGGTTTCTCTATCTTGCCTGTTGCATTTCTTGGTACTTTCTCAAATATTATTTTTCTAGGTCGTTTATACCTTGGCAGCTCTTTGCAGAAGTCATTTATCTCTTCCTCAGTACATGAAACACCATCCTTAAGCTCTATTATAGCGGCCGTAATCTCACCGAGTCTTACATCTGCTATACCTATAACTGCCACATCCTTTATCTTAGGATATTTGCTCAGGAAATTCTCTATCTGTACCGGATATATATTCTCTCCTCCACTTATGATAACGTCTTTCTTTCTGTCTACGAGATAAATAAATCCATCTTCATCCTTTTCTGCCATGTCCCCTGTATAAAGCCATCCATCCTTAAGGCTCTCTGCCGTAGCCTCGGGATTCTTATAATAACAGGTCATAACACCCGGTCCTTTCAGTATAAGCTCGCCAACCTCACCTTGTGATACATCGTTTCCGGCTTCATCAACTATTCGTGCTTCCCAGCCATATCCCGGAATACCAATAGCACCAACCTTATGTATATTTTCTATTCCCAGATGTACTGCGCCCGGTCCGATAGACTCTGAAAGTCCATAATTTGTATCATAATCGTGATTTGGGAATATCTCCTTCCACTTTTTAATAAGACTCTGCGGAACAGGCTGCGCACCTATATGCATAAGTCTCCATTGTGAAAGCTCATAATCATCAAGATTAACTTCACCATTCTCAATTGCCACCAGTATATCCTGTGCCCATGGTACAAGAAGCCATACAATAGTACATTTCTCATCACTTATTGTTTTAAGAATGGTTGCTGCACTTACTCCCTTAAGAAGTACTGCCTTACCACCTGATACAAGGCTTCCGAACCAGTGCATCTTGGCACCCGTATGGTAAAGCGGCGGTATGCAGAGAAATACATCATCTTTAGTCTGTCCGTGATGAACATTTTCAACCTTTGCAGCATGCATCAGGCTCTCATGATTATGTAATATGGCTTTAGGAAAACCGGTTGTTCCTGAAGAAAAATAAATAGCAGCATCATCACTATCCTTTATATCCCGTTTTTCAAATGTACTTGAACAGTTAGAAGCCAGCTTATCATAGTCCTCTGCAAATGACGGGCAATTTCCTCCAACATAAAATAATATGCGCTTCTCAGCTATGTCATCTACTATATTCTCTATACGTCCTATAAATTCAGGTCCGAATACAAGGACATCCACATCCGCCAGCTCTACACAATATTTTATCTCTTCTGCATCATATCTGAAATTAAATGGTACTACAACAGCTCCTGTCTTTAATGCACCGAAATATATAGGAAGCCATTCAAGACAGTTCATCATAAGAATTCCTATCTTGTCCCCCTTCTGAATTCCACGGGATACAAGCAGATTTGCAAATCTGTTTGCTTTCTCATTAAATACATTCCATGTTATCTCTCTTCTGTACTGGCAGGTCGGATTTGCTTCAATAAGCTCATATTCTCTCCATGTTACCCTTCTTGTTTCCTGTACATCAGGATTTATCTCAACCAGTGCTACATCATTTCCATAATCCCGGGCATTTCTCTCCAGGTAGTCTATAATAGGCATATCTACTCTCCTTATATTATTTTTCTAATATCTCAATATATGGTCTTCCACGCCTGCAAAAGCGATATCTGTACGAAATATCTTCTGCTGCATAATAAATGAAATGTCCCCTATACAGTAAAAAGCCATACAATTATACAAGACCTGTATAACAGTATAGCTTTTTATAATATTTTTAACAAGTATTGTAATAAAATTTATGATATTCACAGCCCATATAGCAATTTTTAATCTATCAAAGTTTCTTTCTGTCAAAAAAAACAAATGAAAAAATATTTAATATCACACAAGACGCTGATGTAATCAATATCGCTGCAAGGAAATCACCCGGCTTACCTGCACCTGTCATAAGATTCATGGAATTCAGCAAATATACCGGAGAATATTTCTCTGCTTCAGGCAGGAAATTAAATATGTAACATATAACAAATACTGCACCTGTCATAAGCATTACATTTGTACTGCTGTCTGCTATTGCCGAAAAGAATACAATACATGCCAACATGAATATACCAAACAGCCAGATAATAACAGCCGCAGGAATTATATTATCTGCGATACTGTTATCCCAGAAATATGCATTATATGCATATGTTATTCCAAAACATATCCAGTAACATATGCACCACATGGTCATTATAACAAGCAGTTTGGCAAACACAATACTATGTCTTGGAACGCCTTTCGTAACCACCTGAATAAGTGTTCCCTTCTGATATTCTGAAGTAAATATCGAACTGACCATAATCAGAAACACAATTAGTGCCATAGGAATATTTTTATAAAACTGCGCCCATGAAGTCATGGCATCAACTGTAACGGCCGTAACTGTAAGTCCTGTATTTTCAAGGCTTTCTGACATCATCTCCATAAGCCATGGAGTAACCTTTGCAATTGCCGGATTCATTATCCCGAAAAGGCAGAATATAATTACAAGTACGGTTACCCGTCCTGTACGCACCCATTCAAGCCATTCTTTTTTGAAAAAAGCACTAAATCCTCTCATTTTTTTATCGCCTCCATAAACACAGTTTCAAGGTCAGGCTCTATTCTTTCAAGTCTGCTGACTAGTATTTTTTTATCTGAAAGGAAGCTCATGAGCCTGCCCATTTCCTCATCACTCTGCTCATGAAAAATCAATCTGCCACAGCCTGCAGCTTCAGCATTATTAAATTCCGATACTATCTTCTCTGTATACTGCGGATTTACTATCTCAAGCTCCACGTCAGAAGATTTTCTTATACTGCGTATATCATCCAGCTTGCCTGCAAGCACTATCTTTCCTTTATGCAACAGTGCTATTTCATCACATATTTTCTCTGCATCAGACAGTATATGGGTAGAAAACAATACCGTTGTTTTCTTTCTTGCCTCATGAAGTATATCCAGGATTTCCTTTCTT
>JBJEMQ010000274.1:0-1864 GCA_051879755.1 Coprococcus sp.
TTCCGGCTGAGTATCTGAATTGCTTTTGCAATCTTTTCGCTCTCCTCCGGAGCTTTTGCAAATGCTGAAGCTGCCGTCTCGAATGCAAAATTAAGAAGCGCATCTCCCGCAAGGATACCCATGTCTTCTCCATAGACCACATGAGTCGTCTTACGACCTCTCCTGTAATCATCATCATCCATTGCAGGAAGATCATCATGAACAAGAGAATATGTGTGTATCATCTCCTGTGCAGCCATAAAAGCCCGCAGAGCTTCATTCTCCTCAGGCTCTCTATCTCTATCAAACAGTCTGTATGTTTCCTGCATAAGCATTGGACGGAGCCTTTTTCCTCCTGCAAGAAGACTGTATTCCATCGCTTCCATGATCAGCTTCTGATACCCTTCCTGCTTAGGAAGATACTCTGTAAGTATCTTTTCAATCTTCTCGACTTTTAACTTTTGGATTTTAGAAAAATCAGTTTTCAAATTCATGTTCTTCTCCTTCGTTATCCAATATAAGCATCTTTTTTTCGACTTTATCAATTTTATCATTGCAGGTCTTTAACAGTTCCATACCTTCACGGTATTGCCGGAAAGACTCTTCCAAAGAAATGTCACCCTGCTCCATGTTTTCTATTACCTTATCAAGCTGTGCGAAGATGTCCTGAATGGTGCGTTCATCCTTTTTTTGCGTTTTTTCCTCTTTTCCCATCATCTTCGCTCCTTTCTTATCTCATCAACCACTGCTGTAATCATACCGTCTGTCACATAAACTTCTATTTTTTCACCAGGCTTTGTCTGATCAATACTTTTCAGAGTCTTCCCATCTGGTGACTGCACATACGCATACCCCTGATTTAATTTCTCAAGTGGCGACAGCCCTTTCATCTTTTCAACATACAGATGGAAAATATGACGTGTCTCACGAAGCCTCGTATTCATAAGAAGTCTGAGCTTTTCGTCATACTCAGCGTATCTCTGCTGATAATCCCTTAAAAGATTTCCCGGATGCAAATATTGCAGCTTCACCTGATATTCCCGCAGCTTGAGACGTTCCATCTGTATCCTCTGCCGCATGATCCTGTTCATATGTGTACTGTATTCCCGAATAGTATCCGAAAGCACAGCATATTCCAAAACGGCAAGTTCTGCAGCAGCAGATGGAGTCGGAGCCCGAAGATCTGCCACATAGTCCGCAATAGTCGTATCAGTCTCGTGTCCTACTGCTGAAATAACAGGAACACTGCACTCAAAAATCGCCCTCGCAACCTCTTCCTCATTAAATGCCCATAAATCTTCTATCGACCCGCCGCCACGACCAACGATCATAACATCTACATTTGCCTTTTCCAGCATACGAATTCCTTTTATTATGCTCTCTTTGGCACCTTCACCCTGTACCTGTGCCGGATACAAAACCAGCTGCACATAAGGATTTCTCCTCGCCGTAATATTCATTATATCACGGATTGCTGCTCCGGTAGGTGCAGTTACAACACCGATACGTTTTGAATAAAAAGGAATCGGTTTTTTATATTCCGGTGCAAACATGCCCATCTCGCTAAGCTCTTTTTTCAAAAGCTGGAAGCGCTCATATAATGCCCCTTCTCCGTCCAGACGAATCTCCTTTGCATATAGCTGATAAGCGCCACTTCTCTCATAGACACTGATACTTCCCAGAACGACAACCTGCTGTCCTTCGCTCATACGAAAAGAGAGCCCGCTTCGCTGCCCTGCAAACATTACACAGGCAATCGTTCCAGACTCATCCTTTAATGAAAAATATATATGTCCTGAAGTGTGATATTTTAAATTTGACACCTCTCCTTTGACATAAATGCGGTTCAGCATATAATCCTGAGCAAACATATTCCTGATGTAAG
>JBJEMQ010000275.1:0-7265 GCA_051879755.1 Coprococcus sp.
GATGATATTGACATTACTTCCGGTTATAGCGCCGAAAGAAGCTGCAAATGTACAGGCGGCTACAATTCAAGGACCGAGGACAGACAGTGACGGAAATGTCACTTATGACTGTGTGTGGTTTGGAAGATATCCACAGAGTGATTCTACAGGAAAGACGAAAGAACCAATCAAGTGGCGGGTGTTGTCTGTAGATGGAGATAAAGCTTTCCTTGTGGCAGATAAGAATCTGGATGTGCAGAGATATAACGATACTAATGTGGATGTAACATGGGAAAACTGTACAATGAGGAGCTGGCTCAATGGTTATGGAAGTTCTAGTAACATCTGTGGCAAGGATTATAGCAGCAATAATTTTATTGACCGTGCGTTTACAGCAAAACAGCAAAGTGCAATTCAAATCACAAATCTGGAAAATGCAGATAATCCAATAATTGAAATAGATGGAGGAAATGACACTCAGGATAAGATATTCTTGCTTTCGTATGATGAAGTTACAAATCCGTCATATGGTTTCAAGGCAGAGTGTTCCTTAGTTGGCTATGGCAATGATGCAGCAAGACTGCGCCAGAATACGGCATATGTAGAAGCAGGAGGAACACTAGGTACCGAAGGTATGTACAGTGTTGATAGCAATGACTGGTGGTGGTTGCGGTCGCCGGGTACTCATTCTGGTCGAACTATGCGTGTGGACACCGAAGGCTATGTCATTATGAATGGTTATTATGTAGATTGCAGTCGTTACGCCGTGGTTCCTGCTTTGTATTTGAATCTCTCATATTCTGATTTATACAGCTATGCCGGAACAGTAAGTACAAATGGAGAAGTAAATGTAGTTCCGCCTGTATTAAATACCCAGACCATCACAGCAAAGGACATAACAAAGACATATGGAGCAAACGCATTTTCTCTTGGGGCAAAGACAAACGGTGATGGTAAGCTTACATATAAGAGCAGCAATACAAAGGTAGCAAGTATTGATACGAATGGCAAGGTTACCATAAAGGGCTGTGGCAAAACAAAAATAACAATTATTGCATCAAAAACTGAGGAATATGATGCAGCAAGTAAGACGATTACGATAACTGTAAATCCTAAAAAAGAGAAAATAACTTCCATTAAATCTACAAGAGCAAAAACCCTGACAGTAAAGTGGAAGAAGGATACAAAAGCCACAGGTTACCGCATACAGTATTCAACAGATAAGAAGTTTAAGAAAAATGTAAAAAATGTATGGGTTAAGAAGAATACAATTACAAGTAAGACAATAACAAGGCTTAGGGCAGGAAAGAAATATTATGTAAGAGTAGCTGCTGTCCATAAGACAGGGAATCAGAAGTTTATAGGAGCAAATAGCGCGGTTAAATCCATACGTATAAAAAAATAATCCACCTTTGATTGTATAAATGTGATATGCAACGAAAGGTGGCATAAAAGCAACTAATGTTTTCTTGCAAAGTTGTTATCCATATTTGATACTGACCTAGGTGGTAATAATACCAACTGAATTAATAGTAGGAAGGAAATTGAATATGGTAGATTTTAATAAAAAAATACAGTCTGTAAAGCTTAAGTTAAATGGATGTACCCCGCTTTATCTGATGGTGAAAATTAAAGAAAAATTAGTTCCATATCAGGAAGAAAATGTTGCCGGATTTGTAAATAAAAACAAAAAATAGAAAAAGTAACCGGTTGTCAATATATATGGCAGCCGGTTACTTTTTCTTTAGAAGAATAATGTATAATTATTATTTGCGTGCTGTTTTTCTCCTTTTCTTTTCCGTATATAATTTCTCATCAACAGTCTTTAGAAGCTCAGATAAAACTATATCTTTATGTATAGTGAATTCGGAGTATCCAAGGCTCATATCAATCTTATACGGCATATGCAGTCTTTCGTTTGCAGCATGTTTTATATGCATAAAGGAAGGAAGCAGTACCTGCTCAAATTCTGTCTGGGATACAAGGCACAAGACAGCAAATTCATCTCCACCAAAACGACATACAATTCCGTCATAGGAAAATGCTTCGGTCAGTATCTCAGATATAGTCTGAATGGCAATGTCACCATCATTATGCCCATATACATCATTTATTATTTTCAAGCCATCTATGTCACCGAATAGAAGGACTGCAGAATGACCCTGCATATCCGGATTTGCTATGATATTCTGAAACTGCTCATAAAAACCACGGCGATTATATATATGAGACAATTCATCAATCTTGGATATGTTTTCAAGATATTCTGTATTTTTTTGTGCCATGATAAGATTATTCTCAAGCTCGCTTTCTACACGCTTCTGTTGTTCCATCATATATAAAGTACGAATAGCAGAGCTTACACGTGAAGTAATGGTATTCAGAAAACTATAATAGTTTTCGTTTAATTCACATACCATAAGACCATATTGATATTCACCTGAAAAAAGAGGTATCAAAATACGGGTAGCACGTTTGGTATTATCTGTATAGTCATTTATAAAAAGTCTGCTTATAGGCTGAAGTTGTTCCTGCTTTGAAACATATATATTTTGGTTACTGTTATGATATGCTTTAAGGCATACATGGGATGGAATAGTCCATTCTTCATCCTCAAGATATCTTATAGGCTCTGGAAATGTATAAAGGAAACTGTCGGTGATATTCATGCCTTTTAACATTTCGGTAAGCACTTCATAGCTGATGTTTATATCATCATTAAAATTTATAATCTCTCTTGTGAATGAATTGATTCGATGGTTAACCTGGTCCAAATCATCACGACTTTTCTGTTTTAATGCAATTGTCTGTTCTGCCATAGTTCGATACAAATGATAGAACAGGTCTGAAATTGCTATGGAATTATGGATGTAATTATCATTTGTTTCCAGTATGTAATGAATTACTCGCAATGAATCAAATAATCTGTCTGCAGTAGTTTGGTTTAGTAAATCATAAGAAAACATACTGGCAAAGCTTTCGGCTATAGTGGTTTTCATATCTTCAATGGCAGAATTATCATTTGGAAGATTGAAAAATAAATTGATGAACTCTAAAAAGCGTTGCTTAATTACACCATCATCACTTGCGGTAATATATCCCTTGAACAGATAATCTGTAATAGCTGATGAAACTGCGTCGGGATTTTTAAATGAGAGATTACTAATGCCAAGCCGTTTTGTAAGCTGTTCGCCACTTGGCTGCTTGCATCCGCATGACTTTCTCAAAATAAGTGAAGAGTTGGTGCGGCAGTTGGTAAATATACCTGTTTCAAGATATTCGACACCCTGGATAACAGCGCGATAGCCAAGATTAGCTGCATTTGCCTTGACAGTTGTCAGAGGTGGCTCAATAGAGACAGCATATGGTTCATCATCGAAACCAACAACTAAAATGTCGCTACCTACTTTAATTCCACGTTTTGCAAATACTTTATAGGCTGCAAATGCTGTGTTGTCATTTGCACATACGAGGGCATCAAATGGTTCATTTCTGTCTAATAATTCCTCTATCTTATCTGTGCAGTAATCGGAAAAATTACCATGTGCTATATATGACTCTTTTACAGGAAGATTATATTTTTTCATAACACTTCGATATACATTTTCACGTTCTATGGCATCGTTATTTGTTTCAGGCCCACCCATAAAACCGATAATTTTTGCTCCGTGTTCAACAATAAGATGCTCAATGGCATTAGAAAATCCACTTGTATTATCAAAGCATACAGCAGGATAATCATCTATTTCACAACATAATGTAACAATAGGACCATCTCCAAGACTGTGAAGAAATGTGAGTTGTTCAGCCTTTGTGCGTGTACTGGCTATCGAACCAAGAAGCACAAAAATAATATCCATATTTGTAACACTTGCGTATGGAAATATAGTATTGAATTGGTAATTATACATAGTCATTTTTTTATCTAAATAATCAGGCTTCAGATATTTGCCGGGAAACATGAAGAGATTGGCATCAAGTTCCCGTGCTGCAAGCTCTGCCCCATGAGCGATTGATTTGGAAAATCCGATTTCCAAATCATCTACAAGCAATCCTATGTTTAAACGTTTCTTATTCATAAATACCCATTCTCCCATAAACAGTTAGTCAATTACGTATAATATTATTATAGTTTCAGACATATGTAAATGCAAGAAAAAACAATTGTGAAAAAGTTTTTGAAAATAGTTTTTTATGTTGAATTTTTAAGGTAATAATTATGGAATTATTTGTGTATACCGAAGAGAAATAGAATGTTATATATATGTTAGAAACATAAAATCAGGAGGTACGTAGATGATAGATTATAGTAAATTAAAGAAAGTACCATATGGTGGGGACTATAATCCGGAGCAGTGGCCGGAGGAAACATGGGATGAAGATATGCGCCTTATGAAACTGGCCGGAATAGATATAGTAACCTTGAATGTATTTTCATGGGCAGCTATACAGCCTGATGAAGAAACATATGATTTTTCAAAGCTTGATAAGATAGTAAACCTTGTTAAGAAAAACGGTATGAATATATGTATGGCCACCTCTACGGGAGCTCATCCGGCATGGATGGCAAGAAAATATCCGGATATACTCAGAGTAGAGGCTGGTGGAATGAAAAGAAAATTTGGTGGAAGACAGAATTCCTGTCCTTCAAGTGTGACATACAGAAGATTTGCACCTGCACTGGCAGGTAAGCTGGCAGAACATTATAAAGATGAAAAGAGTATCGTAGCATGGCATATTTCAAATGAATTTAGCGGTGACTGTTATTGCGATAATTGTGAGAAAAAGTTCCGTGCATGGCTTAAAGACAGATATAAAACTATAGATAATCTGAATAAAGCATGGAATACTGCTTTTTGGGGACATACATTCTATGAATGGGATGAGATAGTTATACCTGATGAGAGAAGTGAACATTGGGGCGATAACAGAACAGTTTTTCAGGGAATATCGATAGATTACAGAAGATTTATGTCTGATATAATATTGGATTGTTACAAATTGGAGAGGGATGTTATTAAGTCTGTTATACCTGATGCATCGGTCACAACAAATCTTATGGGATTCTATAAGCCGCTTGATTATTTTAAGTGGGCAAAGGAAATGGATTTTGTATCGTGGGACAATTATCCATCTGTAAATGATTCGTATGCACAGATATCAATGGCACATGATTTGATGAGGGGAATAGGACAGGGTGCTCCATTTGCACTTATGGAGCAGACGCCAAGTGTTACAAACTGGCAGCCATACAATGCGCTTAAGAGACCGGGAGTTATGAGACTTTGGAGCTATCAGGCTATGGCACACGGTTCTGATACGGTTATGTTCTTTCAGATGAAGCGTTCCATAGGAGCATGCGAGAAATATCATGGAGCTGTAATAGACCATGCATGTCATGAAAATACAAGAGTATTTCGTGAAGTAGCCGAACTTGGGGCAGAACTTGAAAATGTTGGAAATAATCTGTTTGGCACAGAAACAAAGTCTGATGTAGGAATTATATGGGACTGGGATAACTGGTGGGCTATGGAATATTCGGCTGGTCCAAGCTGTGACCTTAAATATGTAAATGAGTTTGGCAAGTTCTACAGAGCATTAAGACAGATGAATTATAATGTAGATATTATATCATTTGATTCGGACTTCTCTAAGTATAAACTGATTATTGCCCCTGTTTTGTATATGGTAAGAACAGGTGAGGATGAGATTATCAGAGAATATGTAAGAAATGGTGGAAGCTTTATGACTACATTTTTCAGCGGATATGTGCAGGAAAATGACCTTGTTATAACTGGTGGTTATCCGGGAAGACTTAGAGATATCCTTGGAATATGGGTTGAGGAAGAGGATGCATATCCTCAGGATAAATGTAATTATTTTGGATATAATGGAGAGGAATATCCTGCAAATATGCTGTGCGACCTGATGCATCTTGAGGGGGCTGAGCCTATGGATGATAACGGATACAGAGATGATTTTTATAAGGGAATGCCTGTGATTACAGTAAATAATTTTGGCGAAGGCAGAGCCTACTATGTAGGAACATCATCAACTGATGAATTTTATCTTGACTATTTATCAGATGTGTGTGGATTAGAAGGTATAGAGCCTGTTGCAGAATGTGAAGATAATGTAGAGTTTACTACAAGGGAGAATGCAGATTTCAGATATTATTTTATATTAAACCATAGCGCAGAGGACAAAACTATTAATTTTAATCATGCAGGAAAGAACATTATCACAAATGAGGATGTTATCGCCGGAGATATAATACTTAAGGGCAGGGATGTAATGATAATAAAGACGGAAATATAGAAATTAGGAGGTATGAATAAGATGAGGTTCAGTAACGGCTGCTGGCTGCAAAAGGAAGGCTGTGCATGCTTTTCACCTGCGGAGGTCTACAGCAGTAGAATAGAGAATAATAAAGTTACATTGATAGCACCAACACATAAGATTGTGCATAGAGGAGATACATTGGGCGGTGTTAATCTTACGGTTGAGATAACAGCACCGGCACCTGAGGTAATAAGGGTAAGAACATGGCATTATAAGGGTACGGTAAATAACAGCCCTGCTTTTGAACTTAATCTGAATAATGATGTATCAATAGATGCTGAAGAGACAGAAAATGAAATAATTGTCAGAAACGGACATACAAGTCTTGTTATAACAAAAGCAAACTGGAGTATGACTTACTATTATGATGATAAAAAAATGACAGGAAGTGCCGTTAAGGATTTGGCATATATGCGTACCAACTGGAAAGGTGATGCATATGTTAAGAGCAGCGATAAGGACGCATATATGAGGCAGCAGCTTACACTTTCTGTAGGAGAGCTTATATATGGTCTGGGTGAGCGTTTTTCTGCATTTGTAAAAAATGGACAATCTGTAGATATATGGAATGAGGATGGTGGTACATCAACAGACCAGTCGTATAAGAATATACCATTTTATCTTTCGAACAGAGGGTATGGTGTATTTGTAAATCATCCAGAGAAGGTATCTTATGAGATTGCGACGGAAGCTGTAAATAAGGTGGAATTTTCAGTAGCAGGAGAGAGTCTTGACTATTTCTTTATAGGTGGTCCTGAAATGAAGGATGTTATTGTCAGATATACGGATTTGACAGGAAAACCGGCACTTCCGCCTGCGTGGACTTTTGGACTATGGCTATCTACTTCATTTACAACAAATTATGATGAAGAAACGGTTATGAGTTTTATTGACGGAATGCTGGATAGGGGCATACCACTTAAAGTATTTCATTTTGACTGCTT
>JBJEMQ010000276.1:0-1850 GCA_051879755.1 Coprococcus sp.
TCATCATACATCTCTTCAAGAATCGCTCTTAACGCCTGTTCTCTGATAAGAGTATAACCATTTTCCCAGTTAAATGATGCCTCCGGTTCAAAAGTACCTTTCTTAATAACAATCGCAAACTGTTTGTGCTGTGAAAAACATTCAGAAGCTTCATTAAGATATTTTCTTAATTCATCCAGTGTTGTATCCTTGTCAATAACACGATAAGAAACATTCATAACTTCAAGCAATTCACATGTGACTTTACCCTGATATACATGCTGTGGTTCATCCTTAACACCCGGTTCACCACGCCATCCGATAAGAAATAACATAGGAATACCATAAACTTCATCATTTGCTATTGATGCCAAAGGATTAATTATATTTCCCTCTCCGGAATTCTGCATATAAATACATGCCGGTCTTCCCGTTGCAAGATAAACACCTGTTGCAAGTCCAACTGCTGCACCCTCATTTGCTGTCACATAATGTTTGAACATATTTCCATTATCAAGCTGTATAGCATCGCATAACTGCTTAAGTGTAGAATCAGGAACACCTGCAATTGTGTCTATTTCCATCTTATGAAGTTCTTCAAGAAAAATACTTGCTTTCATTTTGTCCTATCCTTTCAATACCTTATATATTGACAGCATTGGCATCCATTGCCTTTAATTCATCTACTGTATCTATCTCTATAATCTGCTCTTCTGTAACCGGGTGAATCCTTAATCTCAATTTATCAAGGTTAGCATCTACGACCTCATCCCAATACAACTCAGAATTTTTTTCATCAGCATAAGCTTTTTTTATCTCTGACGTCAGAATTTTAGCATCTGCTTTCTTAAAATAAGAAACACCTACCATATTATAGGTGTCTGTACCACCTTTTTTAACACGGCTGATATAATCATCCTGCATTTCAAAAATCCAGTCATCTGAATAACCTTCTACCATTTTTCCATAATAGCAGGACTCATTAAGTTCTGCTTTAAATATACTGCTGTCTGATATTACAAGGTCTGCCTCACATATAAAACAATCTGCTTCTCCAAGTACATCACTTACTGCATAGATAGATGAAATATTGTTTTTAACAAGATAATCCTTGTTTTCAACTATATGTATATTAGGGTACTTATCAAGAAGAATATTAAATTTCTCTTTCAGATATCCAACAACGATATAGATATCTGAAACACCACGTTCACAAAGACCATCTATCACAGTCTCGATCATACTTTTCCCAAACACCTTGACTAATGGCTTAGGTATGCTCTCTGTAATCGGTCTCATTCTGCTTCCAAGACCAGCTGCCATAATTATAGCTATCTCTTTATCCATCACATTCCTCACATGCATTACATTTCATCAATAAGTGTAATGATTTCTTTAAAAGGCATCAGTTTTGAATCAACTTCTAATGCTCTATGATTCTTCAATATTTCAATTGCTGTGTTCTGCATAGCAGGGAAGGCACTTCTTGTAAGCTGGTTGGCATATATTACAACGTTCACACCATGCTCTGCAAGTTCCTCTTCTGTAATGCTGTTAAAGGAAGTAGGAACTACGACGATAGGTGTTTCCTTGTCTTTCTTTCTGAATTCATCACAGAAGCTTAAAATTTCAGCAGGAGATTTCTGTCTTGAATGAATCATAATTCCATCTGCGCCTGCTTCTACATACGCAAATGCTCTTTTAAGAGCATCCTCCTGACCCTTTTCAAGAATAAGGCTTTCAATTCTTGCTATGATCATGAATTCTTCTGTTCGCTGGGCCGCCTTTCCTGCACTTATCTTGGCACAGAAATTCTCAATAGTATCCTGAGTCTGCTCAACCTCAGTTCCAAACAGCGAATTCTTCTTAAG
>JBJEMQ010000277.1:0-7116 GCA_051879755.1 Coprococcus sp.
AATATAGATGAGGTGATATGATGATATCTTCAAAAAAATATAAAATAATATCTTATATTTTATATTCCAGTCATACAAAAGGCTTGTACAGTTATCTATACTTATCCTCATAGATGAGCCTTTACTTTTTCCTTTTCGTATTATTCTGTTCCAAAGTTTTTTCCCTTTAGAATTTTTAATATCAAACACTATCTCTGCGCCTGGGAATTTGTTCCATATAGCATTCAAAAATCCCTTTAATTTATTTTTATCAAAATATTTCATCAAATCGCAGCATACAAATAGTATTGCCTGATTCTGTTCTCTCCTTATCTGTTCCATCCAGCTATAGTCAAATATAGATTTATCTATATTTTTCTCTCTATCTCTTGAGTCCAGATATTTTCTGCGAAGCTCTATTCTTTCAGGCAAGTCAACATTATACCACTTTATTCTTCCATTATCCACCCTGGAAAACATGGTATTAAGTTCTGCTCCTACATTTACCACTATTCCGTCTGCATATCTTCTTATAAACTGTCTTACACGCTCATCTATTGCAACTATCCGTTCCATCATGACAGCCTTGCCGTATGTATTATATTCTGCACTAATTGCCTTGTGCTGTATTCCCAGTTTCTCAGCCAGCTTAATCGACTCAATATCTGAAAATATTTTTGAATATCTTTGTGCAAGAAAGCTTCTGGCCCATACAGCACGAATTATGTCTTTACTTACAGTCTGATTTTCATTTGTTATGCTTTCCCGTATCTTGCCAATAATCATACGACATTCCGGTATATGCGGATGCTCAATAAAATTATGTATAATCGAGTAAAATTCATAATAGTGGATTCTTATCTGAAGCTTTTTTACCTTTTCATATAACTTTCTGGCATATATATTCATCAAATCATCTGATACAGTAAAAATAGCCATCTCATCACATATATCAGTCAAATCTGCATATATGGGACTCGTATATTCCACCTTTCCTGCCATATCCTTAACCCAGAAAATTTTTAAAAATGCTTTCACTTCCGGCGTATAATAATATCGATATGAATACCTCTTACGATCCTGAAGCGACTTCTCCAAATCCTTATCAAGGAACTCTGTATCCATAACAGGTGATATAAGTACAAGCTTATTCGGTCGCCTGTATCCTCCATTCCATGCAAGAAGTGCCATGGAAAGTGCCAGTCCTGCACCGGCTTCTTCTCCTACAAGAACTATCCTTTCTACAGATTCATTATGACATATCTTTGTATATGCTCCCATAAGCATATCAAAGACATCAGCTGCAGAGTGCTCAGGTGCAAGCGGATATATAGGAACAGCTGCTCCATAACCGGTCTTTTCTACCATATCAAATACAAAATTCCATTGCCTGCTGTTTATCTGTCTGCAATATCCGCCTCCATGAAGATAAAAAAAGTATTTATTTACCTCTTTATTCTTAGGTTTAATATAAAAGCAGACTCCACCCTTTTCAAATACAGATTTTATATCCAGCTTTTCTGTATTTGCAGTGGGAGGATTATAATCCTCTTTGCGTCTTCCCTTAAGCAGACTTTTCTGTATATCTCCTGCCCTCATATGCTTATCATCAAGCATTATATCTTTTATTCGTTCAGTTTTTATAGTTAAATTATTCTGACTACTCATATAAATTCTCATCCCCAAAACTTCACAAACAACTAATTAGTGTTATTGTGGATTTCCATTAATATATATGTTTATTTTCACATAACTTTGGATTATTATCAAGATGTATGATGAATATATTTTTTTGTGTTGCAATAAATTCATTTTGTGGTATTATGTGACGTGAATTGTTGTATTTTTTTTGAGGTGATATATATGAACATTACAATGCTTAAAAGCAAAATACACAGAGCTGTCGTAACACAGGCAGAACTCAACTATGTGGGAAGTATAACTGTTGACTCTGATTTATTAAAGGAAGCAGGAATTCTTGAATATGAGATGGTGCAGATTGTTGACATTGAAAATGGAAACAGATTTGAAACCTATACTATAGCCGGAGAACCCGGTTCAGGTGTAATGTGCCTTAATGGAGCTGCTGCCAGGCAGGTACAGGTAGGTGACCACATCATACTTATGTGTTATGCATCTATGACTCCTGAAGAGGCAGCAGCACATCTTCCAAAAGTAATATTTGTAAATGAAGACAACAGCATTTCCCGTATAACCACATACGAGAAGCACGGGGAGATATGTGGCTAACTTTCAAATGGGCGTATACGGTATTTTACCCCTATACTGTCACATATCTTCTGACACTCTGTTTCCTCTTCTTTTGTAATAGTTGTGGCAACTGTAGTCATAACTACATTTGGCACATACTTTGTACATTCTCTGGCAAAATCAAGCATAGCGTCAAAAGATTCAGCGCCAAATCTGCTTTTGACTATTTCATGATATCTGTCGGCATTTGGAGTATTAAGGCTTATTGATACTGTATCAATAAGTCCTTTAAACGATGGAACAATATTCCTGCCGTTCACAAGATTTCCAAGACCATTTGTATTTAACCGTACATTTTTATTATATGTTTTCTTTACAAATTCAGCAGTTTCAAGCAATACCTCAAGTGCCTCTGTCGGCTCACCAAAACCGCAAAATACAACCTCATCATAATCATCTAAGTTAAATTTTGCAAATTCAGCTTTCACCTCTTCTGCTGAAGGCTCTCTTTGAAGCCATAAACTGTCCGACTCGCCCATCTTATCTTTAAGCTGTCTGATACAAAAGCTGCATGCGCATGGGCATTTATTAGTCAGATTAACATACAAATTATTATGAACCTTATATAATATCTCCATCTTCTCATTCGGCACTAACATGCCGACCTCCTCATTATGATTATTCAAGTCGTAGCGCTCCGGAAGCTTAGTGCGAAAGCCGGGCTGTTTCCTTCTTGCATGATACACCGGCAAATCCGCACGCATCACCTACGGAGCACTTATATCTTTTTATAACTGTTCATTAATAAAATTCATCAATGCATTTTTAGGCTGGAAACCTACAGTTCTTGACACTACATCACCATTCTTCATAATAACAAGTGCCGGTATATTCTGTATACCATATTCGCTGGCAAGCTTCATATTTGAATCTACATCCGCATTATAAAAATCCACTTTTCCCTTCATTTCCTCTGCCAGCTCTTCTAAAACAGGTGCGAGCATATTACATGGCCCGCACCATTTTGCCGAGAAATCTACAACTGCTATTTTGCTTGCCTTAGCTTCATCCATATTATTGTTAGTTATTTTCTTTACCATTTTCTTATCTCTCCTAACCTGTATTTTTCATAATAGATTACGTTCTATCATTATCAGTTTCTGCAATACCTGTCCAAATATTCTACTGCCGAGAGAGCTGCTACATTTCCCTGACCTGCTGCCTTTATATACTGGTAAGGTCTTCCTGTTACATCCCCACAGGCAAAGCATCCTGTAAGATTTGTCTCCATCTGCATATTGACAGAAATATGATTATCTTTAATCTCAAGTCCCGGCACAAGCCGCTCAGGAGCAATACTGTTTCTCATCACAAATACCCCATCAACATCATAGCTGCTCTTATTAGTAATCAGCTTCTCTACCTTCATGCTGCCGGCTATTTCCACAGGTATCTCTCTTATAACCGTAACCGCGTCAGACAAATGAGTCTCACTGCCATACATAGGAATATAATATACCTTTCCTGCTATCTTCGCAAGGAAATCCGCCTCCGGCTCAAACTCCGGACTATAGCCTATGACTGCTGTAATCCTGCCTCTGTACAACTGTGCATCACATGTAGCACAATAGCTTACACCACTTCCAAGCAATTCTTTTTCCCCTGCTAAAGCCTGTCCATGAACAACACCTGTTGCCAGTATTACTGAATGTGCCTCATACATCTGTTCCGCAGTCTGTATGGCAAAATAATTTCCCATGGCATATACGGCTGCTACTCTTTCATCATTTATATGAATATTCATTTTGTCGAGGTGTCCTGCAAATCTTTCTGACAGTTCAGCTCCTGTTATATCCGGTAGTCCCGGATAATTAGATATCTGCGAGGCTTTTCTTATTTTATCACTCATATTTCTGTTTCCAAACAGCAATATACTCTTATTTCTCACATTAGCCGTAATTGCCGCAGATACCCCTGCCGGTCCTGTCCCTATAATTGCAATATCAACTCTATCCAATTTGTCTGCCTCCTTCCAAAACATTTCTATGTAATCTCAAAAAAGTGTTCTGCGTCAAATCATAAAAAATGTGAAAAGATTGAAGCACCTATAACAGTCATAAGTCCTGCAACTGCAATTGAAAGACTGCTCATAGCCCCTTCTATCTCGCCCATCTCCATGGCTTTTGCTGTTCCAACTGCATGAGATGACGAACCAATAGCTACCCCCTTTGCAATCGGCTCCTTTATTCTAAACAATCTGCATATAGGGTCAGCTAAGAGATTGCCAAGAACACCTGTTATAACAATCACTGCCACTGTAATAGTCACATATCCTCCCTGTTCCTCTGATACGCCCATTCCAATAGCCGTTGTTATTGATTTGGGCAGCAATGTAACATACTCTTTATGTGAAAGTCCCATTAATAATGATAATACAAATATAGTAAACAGACTGGTCAATACACCGGATAATATTCCCGCAAATACAGCCGCAAGATTATCTTTAAGCAATTGTATCTGTTCATAAAGCGGGATTGCAAGACAGACCGTAGCCGGCGTCAGAAACCAGCTCAAATATTTTGCCCCCTGATTATATGTATCATAATCCACATTTCCCGCCACAAGAACACATATAGTTGCTGCGATAGAGAGTAACAAAGGATTCAGAATACCGCACCTGAACTTTTTCTTAAGCCACACACCTGCCATATAAGCAAGCAAGCTTACAGTAACTCCTGCAAATATAGAATTTTCAAATAATTCATTCATTGTCTATTATGTGCCTCCCTGCGTTTATTATGTCTTATTACAAACTGGGTAACATGTCCGCTTACTGCCATAACAAGTATAAGCGATACTACTGTAATAACACTGACAGGAATAAGCAGAGGCTTAAGTATTCCCCATGATGCCATAAGGCCTACGCCGGCAGGAATAAACATAACAGGCATTATTTCAATAAGGAATTTGCCTGTTTCCCTAACCGAATCGAGCTTTATAAGACCTGTCATCAAACCAATAAAAAGAAGCACCATTCCATATATACTGGCAGGAACCGGCAATGGTATAAGTGCTTTTAATATCTCTCCTATGAATGATATAGCTAATATAACCAGAAATTGTTTTAAATATTTCATTGCTGAGCTCCTCTTTTGTACATTTATATCATCATTCATTATATTTAGTTTTTACCATGTGTCAATACGACATTATATTTAAAAAAGAGTTTAGCTTGCGAAACTCTACGCCTGCGGCGGGTCGCAAAAAGCGACATCTACTTATCCGCCGCAGTGCAATCCACACGGAGTGTTTTTTATTAACTAGGAAATCCAGAGGAATTTCCTAGTTAATAAAAAAATTCCGAATGACGTTATTTCTCGTCATCCGGAATTTCTATAAGCTTATAAGGAATTATCCTTCTATTGCAATATATTTTGATTTCTCAACCTGAGGCTTTGCTTCCTGCTTAGGAATGGTAAGCTTTAATGTTCCGTTTTCAAACTTAGCCTTGATGTCTTCCTGCTCTACCTCTTCACCAACATAGAAGCTTCTGCTGCATGTTCCACTATAACGCTCTCTACGGATATATTTACCCTTTTTATCCTTCTCTTCATTTGATGAATTTGTAGATGCTGTAATAGTTAAATAACCATCCTTAAGTTCTGCCTTCACATCTTCTTTTGCAATACCAGGCAGATTCATTGTAACCTGATATTCATTCTCGTATTCAGCTACATCTGTCTGCATAAGTCCATTTGTGTTACTTGTTCTTCTGTAATTCTCTGTTGTAGGGAATCCAAAGAAATCATCCAATAAAGTGTCTCCAAAAATACTAGGCATCAACATAAGTCATCCTTCCTTTCCATATATGCTATCAGCACCATGCTGACAAGCTTCGACACATATCATTTTTAATGTGTCACCATTTGATGTCATATTTGTCGTCGGAACAGATTTACTAATTTTATATATTTGCTCTGTTCCTTTGTCTGATTATGTTATACCACTATTATTAGCACTCGTCAATACTGAGTGCTAATAATTTTTGTGAAAATTGTGTGAACACTTTATTCTTTCTACTTAACATCCGCCAATGTACGAATATTCAAACGTTTCTTCAAGTCATCAGCATTTGCAAAGCAGCCGTTTAATATGTCAGCTTTCTGAATTGTAATTGCAACTGCTTCTTTATCTGTAATCATAAAATAATTATCACTGAAGATTACATCTGCGTCTGCAAAATCCAGCTCTACAAAAGCAGCGAAACAATCCGAAGTTAATTCTAAGATGTATTCATGTTCATATTCACTAACAGAAACGCTAATCTGCGGTATCGGCAAATCAATATACTTATATGGTAATAATGTCTCCACGTTTTTGTAAACTGTTCCATCCTCAAGTATAAGCCTGCCTTCCAGAAATACCTGTGCGGGAAATTCTCTGCTCTCCTCCGGCAAGGCAAACATTTCCTCATATTCCCTTATATTTCTCAAATTCATATCCAGTACACATTCAGAGGATAATGAATCAATTTTTCCATTTGAAGATATTTCAGCCACAATATTCATATCCAGCGTTTTTACTAATATCTGAGCACTAAACCTCTGTTCCTGCTGTTTTTCATTTGCAACAAACAGCTTCACCATATCATTCTCAAAGACTATGCTTGACGCTACAGGAGAATAAAAACGGCATGCAAAATAGTGCAGAGCTTTCCATCTGCCAAAATAGTCAATACTTGACCATGATGGTGCAGGCCAGTTATCATTTACCTGCCAATATAATGTTCCCATGCATCTGCCTCTGTGTCTGCGCCAATGCTCTACTCCATACTGTATCGCACAGCCCTGAAGTATCTGACTTACATAAAGCAAATCTTCAAATTTGGAAGGATACTTAAAATTCTCCGATAAATAGTACAGCATT
>JBJEMQ010000278.1:0-7087 GCA_051879755.1 Coprococcus sp.
CATTTACCTCTTTTTCTATAGAAGCAAATGCATTTGCTGATTCCTGCATACGCGCATTCACCTGGTCAATACTCATAGTAAGCGTATTTTTTTCAAGGTATGCTTTCTGAAGTCTGGAATTGAGTTCATCTATTGACTCACGAAGTTCATCTCTTCTCACCTTCAATTCTTCATCAAGCTTTGCTGCATTTTCAGCAGTATTCTTGAGTTCCTGTATCTGTTCCTTAAGTTCATCAAGTTCTCTTTTTCTTCCCAGAAGATTACTTGAATTTCTGAAGGCACCACCTGTCATTGAACCTCCCGGATTAATCAGTTCTCCTTCTATGGTAACAAGTCTTAAACTTTGATTATATTTTCTTGCTACTATAAGAGCATTGTCAATATTATCTACAACAACTATACGTCCGAGCAGATTCTTTATAAGAGCGTCAAATTTCTTATCTGCAGTAACAAGATCCGAAGCAATCCCAATAACACCTTTTTCGGACAATACATCATTTCTTACCTGTCCACGGTCAGTTATTGTATTAAGTGGTAAAAATGTTGCCCGTCCAAATTTATTACTTTTCAAATAAGCAATCATTGTCTTGGCTGTAGAGTCATCCTCTGTAACTATATTCTGTATACTTCCGCCAAGAGCCGTTTCCACAGCAACCTCATATTCCTGGTTTACGGAAATTATATCAGCTACAACACCTATAATACCTGCATTATGTTCCTTCTGCTCCATAACTTTACGTATACTGTTACCATATCCGTCATATCTTTCTGTTATGTTACGGAGTGCCTCCATCTTTGAACGCGTAGCAGACAGCCTTTCATTTGTGTTATGAATAAGCTCCCTGTTTATCTTATTCCTGTTCTGGTTATCAGCAAGCTCTGCTTCTTCTTCATCAAGCTTTCCAACAATCTCTTTCACATCTGCTTCAAGAAGCTCAAGCTGTCCATTTAACTTTTCATACTCTTTTCTATCATTATTATCATCACTTTTGAACTGAAGAAGTCTTTGGTTCAACTGGGTTTTTCGGAAATTGATATTTTCCAGCATAGCGTCATATCTTCCAACCTTCGCCTGCAGTGAACCGCTCTCATGTATGTATTCTATAATATTTGTCTTGCATTCTTCTATTTCCTGCAGACATCTATCTATATATTCTGATACATTATCTCTTTCCTGTTTTGCCTTTGCAAGTTTTTCATTAATATCACTTACTTCATTATCAAAATTTGATTTTCTTTCATCATAACCGGCAAGTTCACGATTCCCATCATCTATCTGTTTCTGAATTCTGTCTATACTGTCGTGAATATTTTTATTGTTCATTTTCTGCGCAATAATCTGCTGATTTATTACATTTATCTCGCCTTCTGAACGTTCCTTTGCCAGCTTATATTCATGTATCTCATTTTTTGAACTGTCGATAACCTGATTTAGCTGCTCTATAGTACTCTCTATCTTTTCATATTCTTCTTTTGTCTGTTCATAAGCCTGTCTATTCTCAATAATGTCATCATCTATTATCTTCTGTCTTTTCAAATCCTCTTCAAGCACAGATTTTATCTGTTCTATTTCTATAAGAAATGCATTTACATCAAGCTTTTTAAGTTCAGACTTAAACAAAAGATATTTTTTGGCAGTCTCTGATTGTTCTTTAAGAGGTCCTACCTGCTTTTCAAGCTCACCCAGTATATCATTTACACGACTTAAGTTCTCTCTTTCTGCTTCCAGAGATTTTTCTGCTGCAGCCTTATTTTTCTTGAATTTGACTATACCTGCAGCTTCATCGAATAACTCTCTTCTTTCCTCAGGCTTACCATTTAATATTTTCTCTATCTGGCCCTGTCCTATTATAGAGTAGCCTTCTTTTCCTATACCGGTATCAAAAAAGAGTGAAGTAACATCCTTAAGTCTGCTGACAGTACCATTAATAAGATATTCAGATTCTCCGGAACGGTATACACGCCTTGCTACTGTTACTTCATTATAATCAACAGGCAGAGAGTGGTCACTATTATCAAGTGTTATTGCTACATAAGCTGAACCCTGTGGTTTTCTTAACTGCGTACCGGAAAATATTACATCTTCCATTTTTGAACCACGAAGGCTCTTAGCACTTTGTTCTCCAAGAACCCATCTTACCGCATCTGCAACATTACTTTTACCGGAACCATTTGGTCCTACTATACAGGTAATTCCATGATTAAATTTAAATAATATTTTATTTGCAAAGGATTTAAATCCATTGACTTCAATGCTCTTTAAGTACATAATCTAAACCTGCTTTTTCTTTAATTGTAGTAGGGCATTATAAGCTGCTGTCTGCTCAGCAGACTTTATTGAAGCCCCCTCACCTCTGGCTATAGCCACATCATCTATTACTGCCTCTGTAATATATGTCTTGTTATGGTCCGGTCCCATCTCATTTATAAGATTATATGTCAAAACCTTTCCATCTTTCTGCATCAGTTCCTGCAAAGTTGATTTTGCATCATAAAATAGTGATTTTGTCTCTATATCATCAAGTAAATATGTGTATACAAATGCTTTTGCAGGCTCAATGCCACCATCTAAATATATAGCTCCGAGTACAGCCTCAAACAAATCACACATTATAGAATTTCTATTTCTTCCACCGGTCAGGTCTTCGCCCTTACTCAAAAGTACAAACTCGCCAAACCCCAAAGATTTTGAGATCTGGGACAAAGTAAATTCACATACAAGGCTTGCACGAAGCTTCGTCAGCTTACCTTCTTTATAATCTTTTTTATGTATATAAAGATATTCACTGACTATAAATTCCAGTATTGCATCGCCCAGAAATTCCGAGCGTTCATAAGATTCTGTTTTATTTATCTTTCTCTCATTTGTATAAGATGTATGTGTCATGGCTGTAACAAGATAGTCTATATTCTTAAATGTATATCCTATCTTCTTCTCAAGCTCATGAAAATCCCTGTTACTCATTTGCCTTTACCATTTCTTTTTCTAATTCTTCTGCAATCTTTTCATTAACCTTATTTTCTTTAAAGGTTATGCACTGGAATATTGCACTCTTTACTTCTTCGTTATGTGAATTGCCATGTATCTTAACTACAAGTCCCTTAAGGCCAAGGAGCGGTGCTCCGCCTTTATTCTTTGCATTAAATCTTTCTTTAAGACCGTTTAACGAGCCCTTAATTAGTGCTCCGCCTATCTTTGTCTTTAATGATGACATGATGGTATTCTTTATCTCAGAAAGCAGCATCTTTGCAAGTCCTTCATAAAGTTTTAATATAACATTTCCTACAAATGCTTCACATACTATAACATCGGCTGCACCATTTGGTATTTCTCTTGCTTCTATACTTCCAATAAAATTAATCTCTTTGCACTCTTTAAGCAAAGGATATGTCTCTTTAACAAGAGCATTTCCTTTCTCTTCTTCGTCACCTATATTTACTATAGCAACCCTTGGATTCTTTACATTTTCTATATTCTCCATATATATAGAACCCATCTTAGCAAATTGCAGAAGATGTTCAGGTCTTGCATCTACATTTGCACCACAATCTATAAGAAGTGAATATCCTTTACTTGTTGGAATAAGCGGTGCAAGAGGTGAACGCTTGACTCCTTTAGAACGACCAACAACCAATTGTCCGCCGGCAAGAATAGCGCCTGAGCTTCCTGCTGATATAACAGCATCAGCTTCCCCATTCTTAACCATATTCATACCTATAACCAGTGATGAATTTTTTTTCGTTCTGACTGCCTGAACAGGAGCTTCATGACAAGTGATTTCTTCAGGAGCATCTACAATCTTAATAGCAGCTTTATCGTAAGTATACTTTGCGAGTTCACTTTTTATAATATCTTCTTTTCCTGTAAGAATTATCTGCGCCTTGGCACCTTCATTAACAGCTTCTACAGCACCTTTTATTATCCATTCCGGTGCATAATCTCCGCCCATAGCATCTACAACTATCTTTGTATCACTCATATTTCAATCTCCTATATTTCTCTGCATATTTCTGCCGTTGTAAAAAAGTTCCATTTTTTTTGCAACAAGGCATAAAACATATAAAGTCATTATATAGTTTCAAATTATTAAAGTCAACAGACTTCTTAGTCCATATGTTTTCTATATTTTAAGTAAAAAAATAAGACCTTTCAAATTGAAAAGTCTCATTTTTATATTAGTCAGCTGTTGAGATAATCTCTTTCTTGTTGTATGAACCACAGTTCTTACATACTCTGTGTGGTACCATTAACTCGCCACACTTACTGCACTTTACTAATGTTGGTGCAGACATCTTCCAGTTTGCTCTTCTCTTATCTCTTCTTGCCTTTGAGCTTTTATTCTTTGGACAAATTGACATTAATCACACCTCCTCAATCTTTCAAGATGTTTGCAAAAACTGACAATCTCGGATCAGGAACAAAATCATCACAATCACATGAACCATGATTAAGATTTGTTCCACACACCTTACATAATCCCTTACAATCATCCTTGCAAAGAACCTGTACTGGAACTAAACTCATGAGTTCCTTCTCTAATAGTGCGTCCATATCGATATTACAGTCATCTAAATAATTTAATTCATTAATCTCATCAATCTTATCAGATTTGAAAATCTCCATATCAATTGTTTCTTCAATTTCAACGTCAAAATCCATTTTTACTTCATCAAGGCATCTGTCACAAAGCAATCTTAATGTTGCTTTACATCCTCCATATATGGATGCTTTACGTTTGCCTTCATTCTTTGCAGTTAAAGTAAATTCAGGAATAACATCTATAGCATACACATTCCCATTAAAAGAAAACTCCTTCAAATCGGACTTTATAGTGTATTCCTTTACTAAACCTTCACTTGATAAAATCTCAGATAAATCAATTAACATAATATCTCCTAAAAATCGCACATTGAGTATTATACATATATGAATACTCTTTGTCAACAAAAAATTCTAATTTGTACCATTTATATCTGCATGTAGCATTATATTAATGCTACTGTTTCCCTGGCTATAGCAAGCTCTTCGTTTGTAGGAACAGCCCATACCTCTACGGAAGAATCTTCAGCAGATATTTTGATTTCCTCGCCACGTACCTGATTAGCTTTCTCATCAAGCTTGATACCCATGTACTCAAGGCCTTCTGTTGCAAGTTTCCTTACATATGGATTATTTTCACCTACACCGGCAGTAAATGCTATTGCATCTAAACCACCCATAGCGGCAGCATATGCTCCAATATATTTTTTTACATTATAACAAAATACATCTACAGCGAGACGACATCTGTCATTTCCTTCAGCAATACCCTTATCTAAATCTCTAAAATCGCTTGATACACCTGACAACCCCAGCATTCCTGATTTTTTATTTAATATCTGATTCATCTCTTCCATATTCTTTCCTTCTTTGCCGGCAACAAAGAAAGTAATGGCAGGGTCTATATCTCCTGACCTTGTTCCCATAGGAAGTCCTGCAAGAGGAGTAAGTCCCATAGTTGTATCAACTGATTTTCCACAATCCACAGCAGTTATACTTGATCCATTTCCCAGATGACATATAATCAGTTTGCATTCCTCCGGCTTCTTACCAATAAGTTCGGCAAGTCGCTTTGATACAAAACTATGGCTTGTACCATGAAAGCCATATTTTCTCACCTTATAGTTTACATAATATTCATATGGTAAACCATATATGTATGCTTTATCAGGCATAGTCTGATGAAAAGCTGTATCAAATACTGCAACCATAGGAACATCCGGCATAAGTAATCTGCATGCTCTTATTCCAATAAGATTTGCAGGGTTATGAAGCGGTGCCAGATCATTGCATTCCTCTATGGCATTAAGAACTTCTTCAGTAATGACAGTAGACTGGGCAAATTTTTCGCCTCCATGTACAATTCTATGACCTACTGCATCTATCTCATCAAGAGATGAAATAACACCTGTCTCTTTATCGAGCAATGCATCAAGCACATATTTGACAGCAGCATTATGGTCGGGCATATCAACATCTACCGTATATTTTTCTTTACCTGTTGTGCTATGTGTAAGCTTACCATCTATAGTTATTCTTTCACATAGTCCCTTTGCAAGAACTCCTTCTGTTTCAGAATCAATAAGCTGATATTTAAGAGAAGAACTTCCACAATTAATAACTAATATCTTCATATAGTAAATACCTCTTATATAATTTATTATTTTATATCTGTTTTGTACATTAACCTTCTTTATAGTTTTCCTTTGGTCTTGTTTTCATCATTCCCTCTTTATTAGCCTGTGCCTGAATAGCTGTAATAGCTACAACACCTACTATATCATCTGCTGAACAGCCTCTGGACAAATCATTTACAGGCTTTGAAATTCCCTGAGTAACAGGACCATACGCATCTGCCTTTGCAAGACGCTGAACAAGCTTATATCCAATATTAGCTGCATCAAGGTCAGGAAATACAAGTACATTTGCATGACCCGCAACCTCACTTCCAGGCGCCTTTGCCGCTGCAACTTCAGGTACAAGTGCTGCATCTGACTGCAGTTCACCATCTACTTTAAGATCAGGATACTCTGCTTTTACTATATTTGTTGCTTCTACCACTTTATCTACATCAGGATGTGAAGCACTTCCTTTTGTAGAATGTGAAAGCATGGCAACTATTGGTTCTTCTCCAACAAGAAGATTAAATGATTTTGCAGACTGTTCTGCTATATCTGCCAATTCTGAAGCTGACGGACTTTGATTTAATCCTGCATCCGAAAATACAAATGTTCCATTTGCACCCATATCACAATCAGGCACAACCACAAGGAAAAATGCAGAAACTATTCTTGTTCCGGGTGCTGTCTTAAGTGTCTGAAGTGCCGCTCTAAGTACATCTGCTGATGCATTAATTGCTCCGGCAACCATACCATCTGCGTCATCATTCTTTACCATCATACATCCAAAATAAAGTCCATTGTTAAGCAGTAAATCTCTGGCTTTTTCCGGTGTCATTCCTTTTTTTCTTCTCATCTCTACAAGCATATCCACATATGTATCAAATTTCTCACATGTAGCAGGATTTACAAATTCTGCTCCCTCCAG
>JBJEMQ010000279.1:0-7085 GCA_051879755.1 Coprococcus sp.
AAGAAGGAGATAAGACAGGTGGCAAATCCTCTAAGGTTACAGGAGATATAAGTGATGGCATAAATGAAGTTATGGAAGCGTGGGGCGCAAAAAATGATACAGTCAGTGAATTTTCAGAGGCACTTGGTGGTACAAGCATTGAGAAGATTATCGATGATGCAGGAGCGTCGCTTATAATGAACGGACTTGTAAAAAAAGAATTGAAAAATTCCAAAGCTGGAAGCGATGATGAATTGTTTGAATGGCTTAATATTAAATCTTCGCCTGATGTACAAGCTGTTATTAGTAATAAAGATGGCAAGGATTATCTTGTGGCAATCGTGTATTACGATGTTGAACTTATAAGACTTTTGAATATTGATATAACTTTTAGCTTCCACAATGGAGTTATGACTAATTTGTGGACAGAAGAATGACAAAAATAGCATTAAAAAATATGTATAGGTGGATTAAGTATGAGGTATGTACCTTTTGTAGTAGTGAATATATTAACAATTTTTTACAATGTGTTAAATATTTATCTTTTCAGATATGAGGATAAAAAAGATATTTTGAAAGAGCCTAACGAAGAAAAGCAGGAAAAAGCGATAGAATCAGATTGTGGGGTAAGCAAAGTGTTTATTATATTTATGTTTGTAATGAATATTTTGCTGGCAAATTTTCTTGTTTTCTTTTATGACAACCCGGCTGCTATAAATGTAAAGTTAATGTTTATGGTATCTGTGTTGTGGCCTATAGCTTATATTGATTATAGGACAAAGAGGATTCCGAATGCTATATTAAAAATCACTCTTGTTGCCAGACTTTTGTTTCTTGCACCGGAATGGATAGCTCAAAAAAATATATTGCATAGTCTGTTATCTATGAGTATTGCTGTATTGGCAGTTATCTTTGCTTGCGGAATATGTTGTTTTATAATGAAAGGCTCGATAGGGATGGGAGATATTAAATTATTTGGGATCATGGCACTTTATATGGGGCTTGAAGGCATATGGCCTGCCATATTCTGTTCGTTGATAGCTTCATTTTTTATAGCAGTATATGTTCTGGTGACAAAGAAAGCAAAGCGAAAGGATAATATTCCATTTGCTCCGGCAATACTTATAGGAACATATATATCGATATTTTTAACAGGAATATAGAAAGAGGACTTGAGGATGAAGAGTTACAGAATGTTATTTCCTCCGGCACTAACTATTATGCTGGTGGCTTCGATATTTATGACAATAAAAAATAATAGGGAACGCAGTAGTCAATATAGTGAATATATCAGACTTGCACGGGAGGCGGTACAATATGAGATATATGTCGATGCCGAGAAATATTATAATGAGGCTCTTAACATAGAAGAGAGCCTGGATATATATCATGAACTGGCAAATATGTATATTGCGGCTGAAGAACCGGGTAAGGCAAAAGACACTGGAAAAAGAGCCCTGGATGCGTTTCCATACAGTGGCAGTGCATATGCATTGTGTGCAGGTATATATGCTGAGTATAAGGATTATGAGTATATATATGAATTATATGATAAATATAAAAAACGCAATTTATATGATGAGGGTATGGAGAAGATATATGCTGATATAGAGTGGTTGTATGAATTTGGATATGAGTATACAGATGTAAACTGTTATGCCGGAGGATTATGTGCTGTAGCAATGGAAAAACAATGGGGATATGCAAATGAGCAGGGGAAAAGGGTTATTGAAAACAAATATAAATATGCAGGACCATTTATAAGCGATATCGCACCAGTGCAGACTGAGCAAGGAGAATGGTATTTTATTGATAAAGAGGGAAACAAAAAGAAGGTATTAAATAAAATAGAAAAAGTTAAGGCAATAGGAATAGTGGCAGATGCAATTCCGGTATATGATGGCGAAAAATGGTCTTATTATAATATGGACCAGAAGTTAATATGTGGTTCATATGATAAAGCTATGACTATGGCAAATGGCTATGCTGCTGTATGCGAAGGTAATAGTTGGTATCTGATAGATGAATCAGGAAATAAAGTATCGGATAGTGCATATTCATCTATAGTAACAGATGAAAAAGGAATTGCGTACAGAGGAAGATATTTTGCCGGGACAAGTGGAGATTATCATATGTATGATGCGGATGGGAATGATATAGGTGGTCATTCCTATAGGGATGCGAAGCTGTTCAATGATACATCCGGATATGCTGCTGTGAAGATTTCTTCAAAGTGGGGATTTGTAGATATGGATGGCAATATTGTTATTGAACCTCAGTATGAGGATGCAAGAAGCTTTTCAAATGGTGTTGCCGCTGTGAAGAAGAATGACAGATGGGGTTTTATAGATTCTAATAATAATCTTGTTATAGAATACAAATTTAATAATGTGAAGGATTTTAATTCCTCAGGTAATGTATGGGTAGATGAATGTGGCTTGTGGCAGATGTTGATGCTTAAGCGATATCAGAAATAGCAATATGCAGGAGGAGAAGATATTATGCAGGAATTTACATATGAAAATCAGGAACAGAATACATATCTTGTATATCATTTTGGAAATGAGTCTATAGATACAATGACACTTGGAATGATTACAAATAATAAAATTAAAGGCTTTGCCAAAGCATTTTATACGGAGATTAACAACGAGAGATATATAAAATATAATATAGCATCACAGGTAACTTTGAGCAGGTTGTTTATGGGCGAAGTCAGAAAAACTCGATTGCTTAAGGTATTTATCAATATTGTTGATGCCCTTATGGTTGTGGATACATATATGCTTGATAAAAGGAATATTATTTTGAATGCTGATTATATATATGTGGATGCATCGACATCGGAGGTATCGATGATATGCTTACCTGTTATAAATATGAACATTGATACGGATGAGAGAAATTTTTTTAAGAATATTATATTTTCTGTCAGTTTTTCGGCGCAGGAAAATGGGGATTATGTAGCAAGAATGTTGGCATATTTGAATGGAACGGATAACCTTTCTCTTATTGAATTCAAGGAATTGCTTGAGGGATTACTGGCGGATAATAATCCGGTTATGTCCACACAGCCGGTGGATTTGAGTAATTTGCAACATCCACAAACTCTTCAGAATATAGTGCAACCGCAGATGCAGTTGCCGCAGGCTATAATGCAGTCGCAGTCTATGAATACTCCTGAAGTTGAAATCGGTTTTTCTGGTCCGAGTATTCAGAATGTCTATGTAGCTAGTCCAAAGGATGTAAAGCTTGCAAAAAGGGAAGAACTAATCCGGCAGGAAGAGGAGAAAAGGACCAGAGAGATGGAAATGCAGACATTTAACCAACCTGCGTCAGATATGGGCTTTGCTGTTCCGGGTATGGAAATGAAGCAGTATTCCAGTAATACAATTAATAATAAAAAATCAGACAAGAAGTCAGGAAAAGGAAATAAGAAAGGAAAAGTATCATCAAATAGTGAGGATATATCATTCTTTTATCTGATGCAACATTATAGTAAGGAAAACGCAGCGAAATATAAGGCTGCAAAAGAGAGAAAAAAATCGGGAAATGTAACAGTTCCTTCTCAGACTATGACACAACCGCAGCGGACTATAATTAAAGAGCCATCGCAGATGTCGATGCAGGAGATGATACCGATGTCACCACAAGTTGTTCCACCGATATCACAGCAAGTGCCACAGACTATGACAATCCCACCCCAACCACAGATTGTTATGCCGGTTATGCCCCAATCACAGACATTATCTGTTTCACAGACAATGCCACAGTTGCCTCAATTTACATCAGATAGTGTGTCATATAATAAGCCATATGTACCAGATACGGATGAAGAGATAGGTACAACAGTTTTAAGCGAGAAGAAAAAGACAGAGAAAAGATTGTATTTATACAGATTGAAAAATGGCGATAAGATTTATATTGATAAAAAAACGTGCCGAATAGGTAAAAGTAGTGATGTAGTAGATAAATGTATTAGTGATAATTCTGCAATTAGCAGATGCCATGCAATTATTTACAAGATAGATGATAAATGCTATATAGAGGATTTAAATTCTACAAATGGTACATTTGTGGATGATGAACAGATAACAAGCAATAGTAAAATTGCATTGCGTATCGGTTCAAGAATAAGTTTAGCAGATGAAGAGTTTGAATTGAGATACGAATAAATAAGCTTTAGAAGTATTATGGAATGAAGAAAGGATGCCCTATGGATTATATTATGTCAGCGCATAGTGATATTGGAATAAAAAAAGAGACAAATCAGGATGCTGTATTGGCAGTTAAAGCAAACACTGATATTGGAAAGATAGCGTTGCTTGTAATATGTGATGGTATGGGCGGCCTTGCAAAGGGCGAGCTTGCATCCGCAATGGTAATAAGGAGTTTTCAGGAATGGTTTAGAACGGAACTTAGAAAATTGTCGGGAACAAGTATTAATGAAAAAAGTATCAGAAAAGCATGGCTTGATATAATCAGCAATCAGAATAATTTAATTCAGATATATGGTATAAGTAATGGAATAAAACTTGGAACGACATTAGCGTGTATATTATTATATGAGGATAATTATCTGATATGCAATATAGGTGATTCGAGAGTGTATAGAATAAATTCAGATATATCATTGATGACGAAAGATCATTCTTATGTGCAAATGGAAATAGATGCAGGTCGAATGACACCGGAGGAGGCGGAGATTAGTCCAAAGCGAAGTATTATTATGCAGTGCATAGGGGCATCAGAAGATATATATCCAGATTTCTTTTCGGGTAAAGTGGAGAATAGTGATATATTTGTGGTTTGTTCAGATGGGTTCAGACACAAGATAAGTACAGAAGAGTTATACCAATATTTAAATCCAAAAGTAATTTCAAGTGAAATAAATATGCTTAATAATGTGAAATATTTAACTGAGTTGAACAAACATAGGCAGGAAACTGATAATATATCTGTTGCTATTGCAAAGGTTATATAACAGGGAGGAAATTGTGCTTGAGGTAGGATCATTAGTAGATGGAAAATATAAGGTACTGAATAAAATTGGTCAGGGTGGAATGAGCATAGTCTGGCTTGCCATGAATGAAAAAGCAAATAAGCAATGGGCAATCAAAGAGGTTAGAAAGGATGGAACAAGAGATTTTGAGGTTGTAAAGCAGGGCCTGATAGTGGAAACTGATATGTTGAAACGTCTAAATCATCCCAACCTTCCTAGTATAATTGATGTAATTGATGGTGAGGGGACTTTTCTTAT
This sequence comes from Coprococcus sp., assembly GCA_051879755.1. GTDB lineage: Bacteria > Bacillota > Clostridia > Lachnospirales > Lachnospiraceae > Coprococcus. The sequence continues at coordinate 5,240 of JBJEMQ010000279.1, forward strand.
TGTAATGGATTATATAGAGGGAAATCCTCTTAATGTTATAGTAAGGGAACAGGGAGCATTACCTCAGGATAGGGTTATTAAATGGGCTAAACAGCTGTGTGATGTGCTTGGATATCTTCACAGTCAGATGCCACCTATTATTTATAGGGATATGAAGCCGGCAAATATTATGCTGAAGCCGGATGGGAATATTACACTTATAGATTTTGGTACGGCAAGAGAATATAAGAATAAAAGTATGATAGAGGATACGACCTGTCTAGGAACTCAAGGTTATGCCGCTCCTGAACAGTTTGGTGGGCATGGTCAGACAGATGCAAGGACAGATATATATTGTCTGGGGGCAACTATATATCATCTGGTTACAGGACATAATCCTGCAAAACCGCCATATGAAATGTATCCTATAAGACAGTGGAATCCCAAGCTATCCTCTGGTCTTGAGCAGATTATACTTAAATGCACAAGAAAGAATCCTGATGATAGATATCAGTCGTGTGCTGAATTAATGTATGCATTAGAACATTATAATGAATTGGATGATACATATAGAAAGAGACAGAAACGTAGATTTTCAGTTTTTATGATTAATCTTGTTTTATCAATGGGACTGTTTGGTATGGCAGGGTACATGTATCATAGAGAAAAGGAATATAAAAATCGTAATTTTGAAACTTATTATGAATATGCACAGACGGCTACATCGGAGACAGATTTTATCGAAAAGATAAGAGATGCACTTAGTTTAGATGATACAAATCCTGATGTATATGAACTTATACGTATAAAATATCTTGAATATTTTGAAGATGGTCAGATATCAACTGCAGGAGATAAATCTATAACCTTTAATGAGCTAAATAAAATTAAAGGACTAATTGAAACAGATGGACATCTAGACAATTTTAAGCGAAGCAGACCTTTGGAGTACTATAATTTCTGCTATAATTTTGGAATTAACCTGTGGGCATATATGGATAATGGAATTTCTGATGCTGTTGCATGGCTTGGTAAGGTTGAGTAATATTCTGATGGCGACAGAAATAATAATAGAAATCGAGCTAAGGCCAGATTGTTTATAAGATTAAGTGATTATATGAAGTATTCGAATAACAATACAAATGACATATTTGATGATGATATTGATTACTCGGTAGAATGGGAGGATTTAACCAGTGTATATGAATTGACATTATCAGAGGATGATAATTATACAGATGACAAGTTTAAAGTATATACATATCAGCTTATATTAAATCAGATTATTTTAAAAGCGAATACTTATAGCGGATATGTAGAATCATCAAAACTGTATGAAATGATAGATAATATAGAGACTCAACTGAATGGTGAGCTCCAGTCTGTTGTTCAGAGTAGCTATGATGAAGTTTTTGAAACATTACTTGATACGGCTAGGGCTAGAGTAAATAGTGCAGTTACAGGACCAGGTAATATGGAGGGGGATAACTGATGATGAGTAGTGTTACAGATATAGAGGATACTATTGCAATGTATCATGTAGCATATATAGTGTGTTTGGTATTGGCAATATGTATGTTTTTATGTACGGCAATTATTTTCTGTATATTTAGAATACCTAAAGTGTTTAAAGGAATTACGGGTATAGAACGAAAAAGAGCTATCAGGGATATGTCAGAGCATAAAGAATATGCTGAATCTGTTGTCGATACTGAACAGCCTGAATTGGTTAATACAGTTCGACATGATGAAATGACGGATATGCAGTCATCTGCATTGGGTTCTGAACCAACAGAACTGTTATCACATAATAAATCAGATGCAACAGATGTCCTAATAAGATGTTTGCCACAGACAGCATGTACAC
>JBJEMQ010000280.1:0-7079 GCA_051879755.1 Coprococcus sp.
TAAAAGTGACGAAATCATCTATGTAGGAAAAGCCATAGATCTTTATAACCGCGTTCACCAGTATTTCCAAACAGGCTATAAACGCTCACCTAAGATAGAAAAGATGGTTTCACACATTGCTTGGTTTGAATACATTATATGTGGTTCAGAAATAGAGGCACTTGTACTGGAATGCAATCTTATCAAGGAACACAGACCTCACTATAATACTATGTTAACTGATGACAAAGGATATCCATATATACGAATTACTATCGATGAGGATTATCCCCGTATCCTGTACAGCCATCAGATGAAACGTGACCATTCCAGATATTTTGGTCCATATACAAACTCAAAATCTGTCAAAGATATAATAGAACTGTTAAAAAAGCTGTACCACATAAGAAGCTGTAATAAATCCCTGCCTAAAGAACAGGGACTTGACAGACCTTGTCTTTATTACCAGATAAAACAATGTCAGGCTCCATGTCAGGGATATATTTCCAAAGAAGAATATAATGAAAATATCCGTAATGCCATTCAATTTTTAAACGGTCACCACCAGAGTGTATTAAAAAAGCTTGAAGCATCCATGAAACAATATGCCGAGGATATGGAATTTGAAAAAGCCGCAGAAACAAGAGACTTAATAGAAAGCGTGAAGCACATATCATCAAAACAAAGAATGGAAAATACAAACAGTGATGATAAGGATATTATTGCCATGGCCGCGGGTGATATGAATGAAGGTGTCATCTCTATATTTTTTGTAAGAGACGGCAAAATGATAGGCAGGGAACACTTTCATATGAGCGGAGTCCAATCAGAAAGCTACAGTACTATTATGGAAGCCTTTTTAAAACAATACTATGCTTCAACCCCTTATCTGCCCAAAGAAATAATATTGGAGCATGATATTGAAGATGCAGAAGTTATCGAAGCTTATTTAAGCAATCGGCGCGGAAGCAGCGTACATATACTTGTACCGCAGAAGGGCGAAAAAATGCAGTTGCTTAAACTTGCACGCGATAACGCATTTCTGGTAATGTCACAGGATAACGAAAAGTTAAAGCGTGAAAAGGAACGCACAGAAGGCGCCGCAAGGGAACTGGCTTCTATCATAGGCGTTCCCTCTGCCAAACGTCTGGAAGCTTTTGATATATCACACATAAGCGGCTATCACTCTGTTGCCTCCATGGTTGTATTTGAAAATGGTCGTGCCAAACGAAATGATTACAGAAAATTCAAATTAAGAACTATAGACGGTCCGGATGACTATGCTAGTATGAAAGAAGTTCTGACAAGGCGTTTTACTGACGATAAGTTTTCTGTTCTTCCCGATATACTTATGATGGATGGTGGCAAAGGTCAGGTAAATGTTGCACTTGAAGTACTTAACGAGTTGAACATAGACATACCTGTCTGTGGTATGGTAAAAGATGACAATCACAGAACACGAGGGCTGTACTACAATAACAAAGAAATTGACTTTCCTGCAAATACACAGGCATTTAACATGATTACCCGCCTTCAGGATGAAGCTCACAGATTTGCAATTGAATATCACAAATCACTTCGAAGCAAATCACAGATACACTCCATTCTTGATGATATAAGCGGAATCGGACCTGCCAGGAGAAAATCTCTTATGGCATATTTTAAAGATATCGACAAAATCAAAGCGGCCGGCATCGATGAATTGTCATCTGCTCCGGGTATGAATAAATCAGCTGCAACAGCAGTTTACAATTTCTTTCACACGCCAAAATAACATTTATTACTTATATACACAATACTTTGTAAAAAAGGAGTTAACTATGAGCTATAATTTCTATGCAATGATATCAAGAATGAAATATATAAACAGATGGTCACTTATGAGAAATATGCGTGAAGAAAATCTGTGCGAACATAGTCTTGAGGTTTCTATCATCTCCCACGCACTTGCAACTATAGGCAATGTACGCTACGGAAAGAACCTTAATACTGACAGAGCAGCGCTTATAGGTTTATACCATGATGCATCCGAAATAATAACAGGCGATATGCCAACACCCATAAAATACTACAGTTATGAACTAAAAACTGCATTTAAAGATGTTGAAAATATCGCCTGCCATAAACTGCTTCATAAATTACCTGAGGACCTGCGTTCAGCCTATGAACCAATATTACTAAAAACAGATGATGACGCATATCTCTGGAAATTAGTAAAGGCAGCAGATAAGCTTTCTGCCATGATAAAGTGTATGGAAGAAACTTCATCAGGTAATACTGAATTTTCCAGTGCACTAAATTCAACCTCAAACGCTTTAAATAAGCTTGCAGATGAGCTTCCTGAAGTGAACGACTTTATGAAAGACTTTCTGCCTGCATATGGGAAAAATCTTGATGAACTGTCAGGCACATGAAATAATACATGTACACTACAGTTCTACCTCTACCTCAGCAAGGATTTCCATAAACTCCTTACCGGTAATTGTTTCTCTCTCAATCAGAAATGCAGCAATAGCATCAAGTGCTTTCATATGCTCAGCAAGCATTGTTTTTGCCTTCATATATGCATCCTTAAGCATATCGCGGATTTCTTTATCTATCTTGGTAGCTGTTTCATCAGAACATTGAAGAGCAAGGTTTCTATCCAGATATTGTCCTTCTACAGACTCTAACTGTACCAGTCCGAATTTATCTGACATTCCATACATGGTTATCATCATTCTTGCTTTTTTCGTTGCCTGCTCTATATCATTTGCTGCACCTGTCGTAACTGAATCAAACTTCAATTCCTCTGCAGCCCTTCCGCCTAACAAAGTAATAAGGTCCGCAGAAAGCTCAGCCTTTGACTCAAGATATTTCTCTTCCTCCGGCACCTGCCATACATAACCAAGTGCCCCCATAGTTCTTGGAACTATGGTTATACGCTGAACAGGCTCCGTATTCTTCTGTAATGCAACAAGAAGCGCATGACCTACCTCATGATATGCCACTATCCGCTTTTCTTCCGGACTTAAAAGCCTGTCTTTCTTCTCTTTACCAGCAAATACTACTTCAACAGCGCCTATCAGATCCTGCTGTGATACAAGTGTTCTTCCTGCCCTTACCGCAGCAAGAGCACCTTCATTAATGATATTTGCAAGGTCTGCGCCAACAGCTCCCGATGTTGCCAGTGCCAGTTCTTTAAAATCAACACTTTCATCCATCTTTACATCCTTTGAATGTACTTTCAGGGTATCTATTCTTCCCTTCAAATCCGGTTTTTCAACTATTACTCTTCTGTCAAAACGTCCCGGCCTTAAAAGTGCCTTATCAAGAACCTCCGGTCTGTTTGTTGCGGCCAGAATAACTATTCCCTTTGATGTATCAAAACCATCCATCTCAGCAAGCAGCTGATTTAAAGTCTGTTCACGTTCCGAATCAGATCCCCGTTTGGAATCCCTGCTTCTTCCAATAGCATCTATCTCATCAATAAATATAATACATGGCGCCATCTGACTTGCCTGCTTAAATAAATCACGCACTCTAGAAGCACCTACGCCCACATACATCTCTATAAAACTTGACCCGGACATTGAAAAAAACGGAACATTTGCTTCTCCTGCCACAGCTTTAGCAAGAAGTGTTTTTCCTGTTCCCGGTGGACCTACAAGCAGTGCACCTTTCGGCAGCTTAGCACCAATTTCCAGATATTTCTTTGGGTTATGAAGGAAATCCACCATCTCAGTAAGAGACTCCTTGGCTTCCTCTTCTCCTGCTACATCAGCAAATGTGACACCTGTCTTTTTCTCCATATATACCTTTGCATTCGCCTTACCTACTCCCATAAGCCCGCCACTTCTCTTTATAATAAGTGACAGGAACAGATAAAACACCAATATCATCCCCACATAAGAAAGTATTGTTCCAAATATAGCAGAACCGCTTTCATCTATTCCTTTATATGTTGTACCATATTTCTCATGGGCTGTTTTTAATTTATCTGCAAGAGTATCATCTTTTATGGCAACAGCCACATAAGTAGTCTTATTCATTGCATTTTCATCATTTCCCATAGGGGTAAATATTATTTCGGTGCTATATATCTCTATATCACCTATTTCCCCTTTTTCAAGCATCTCAATAAAGCCACTATATGGTATCTCCTTCTGTGTCCCATTTGCAATTCTGTCATATGCTTTCCAAAACAAAAGCGTAAGTATAATAGATATGGCAAGCATGACAAGTATAGACCTGCCCTTCCCCTTGCCATTTTTCATATTATCACCATTTCCATTCAAATTATTGCCGTTTCCATTCATATTTTGGTTTTCCATGGTTTTCTCCTTTTGCAGTTATTCTCACCTGTGTACTAAGCTCTTTGCTTCCGCTAAGGTCACCGGTATATATTCTCACTAAACTCCCGCTTCACTTTGTTTGCGCTCGTTAAGTGTTCATTATAGTAGTATTCACTAAAGCATTCAATAATATCTGAAAATATTTAATAAATATTTAATATGAGTTTGATGCATACATCTCTACATATATGCAGCTACTGTTTCTTCCTATATACATACACCAGTCACCTACGGATATCATTACACTATCGTCATTCTCGAGGGTATATGCAGACTTTTCTATATATTCATTAAGATAATCATGTATATTTTCCTGTTCTGAGCCTATCAGATTATTATCGCCAAGAGCATCTACTACTGTATCAAATAGAGGAATAATAACAGAACCATCTTTATTTTCATTTGCAGTGGCATAAATATATATGCAATGTATTTCTCCTGTATTATAATCGTAATATGTAGCAACAGCTTCTCGTGCAAATCCTGATGTTGAAAATACATCGCACAAATCATAACAGGTCATTTTCTCATTTCCTGTTCCATAATTATATAATTTTTTATAGCCATAGTTTTTATTATAATTTAATGTGATTTCATTTTCTTCTGCGCAAGAAGAAAGCTTATCCATAAATTCTACAGCACCTATTCCACTATAATGTCCATATATGGTACAAGCCTTGCCATCAGACTTTACTTCTTCCTCTGAAAGCGCATTCTCATCAGCCTCATTCACATAATTACCATAGTCATTGATATTATCATCGGGCAATACAGCTTCCGTTATCTCATCATTTTGTTCAACATCATAATCATAATCGTCATTACCAAAATCTATTTTATATCCCCTGCCAATATATATTGCAACCACTATGGCAAACCATGCCAATATTATAATTATCGATTTTATACTATCCTTTATTCTTTTTGTCTTGCCTGATTTATTTATTGTTGTTCTTTTTTTCATAACCACAGACTTATCAGCATTATACTGTTTCTGTTCATAATCTGTGCCTACATATTCATCGTTTCTGCGACTTTCATTCAGATAAAAATTCTGCTTCATTTCTTTGGGTGCAACAAAGCGCTTACACTCAGGGCAAAAATTTATACTATTTACTTTAGCGTCACATATCGGACATATTTTTATCCCCATAATCATCCTCCATGTCATTTTTTTATTCCAGACATCCATTTACATACCGGCGAACTGAACCTGAAGGTTCAGAGTGTTCCTGCTACTATGCTTTAAACTTTATCTTTATTTTTTTCATAAGTCAACAAAAATGTTGACATTCCCATCCCCCAAACATATAATGAACACTTAACGAGCGCGAACTATGCTACTTAATAACAGGAGTACCAAAAATGCCGGGATATATGTTTCACCTTGCCGAAGGGCAGCTTATATTAAACAAACTAAATATATCATCCGATTATTCTTCTTCTTTCATACATGATTTCATGTTAGGCTGTAGTATTCCTGATGCTACATCAAATAAGGATTTTACACATTTCCGTCCTATATGGCAGAAAGAGCTCATAACAAAATATCCTGATATTGACTATTTTCTTAATACATATGAAAGTAGAATTTCAACAGCATGTGATTTTGGTATTCTTGCCCATCTGCAATTAGACAATCTCTATGTAGCTTCATATTGGAAAGAACATTTTTGTTTTGAGGATAAAACAGGCCATGAAACTCTTATACACAAAAATATTCATCATGTACGCATGTTAAAAAATAACTATTGCATTCCATACAATGAATTTTTTTCAGACAAATATTTTTATGGTGATTATGATATATGCAATCCTTATATATATAACGACGTTCACCCCTGCATACCCAATGACTATCATATTTCGCCGGACAAAATTCATATAGCCGAATGCAAAAACTATGATGAACATATGCTTTCTGATGACATCAATAAATATGTTCTTTCTGATATAACACAATGTGATAACCTTTGTATAAATAAACCTGATAGCATCAATTCTCAGCACAACCAAGGCATGCTTACAACACCACTCATATTTCCATATGAAAGTATGCTCTCTTTTCTCGAAACTTCTGCAAACAAATATATAAATCTTCTTGCAGCAAGGAATCTTTTTTCCAAATTTGCAGCTATGGTCAACAAATAAAAACATGCGCCGCCAGGCGCACCACCAATAAAGCCACAACCAATCTGACAATTGGCTGTGGCTTTATTTCATTCAGGTAATTATTTTACCTTAACCTTTTTAATTGTTGAGTAAGAACTGTATACTCTCTTACCCTTATATGTTCTGTATGCTTTAATCTTAAAGTAATATGTCTTACCTGATTCAAGATTACTCTTTGTATATCTGACCTTATTGGCTCCCTTCAAAGTAGCTACTTTCTTATATTTGCCATTCTTTGAAGTAGACATATAAATCTGATATCCATTTGCTCCTGATATTTTCTCCCATCCTACAACAGCTTTCTTTGACCTTGCTACAATCGAAATAACCGGAGTTGCCGGCAGTGTAGTATTTCGGAAAACACCTGCTTTACCTGCAATCTTTGACGTTCCAATCTTTTTATATGCATATACCTTATAAGTATATGTTGTACCTGACTTCAACTTCGAGCTTACAAATGTCGTTATCTGGCCACTTGTAATATCTTTAATCCTACTATACTTTCCTGTTTTTCTATTAAGCCTGTAGATATAATATCCATCTGCTCCAGACACCTTATTCCAGGTGAATTTAATACTATTTGTACCTCTCTTT
>JBJEMQ010000281.1:0-7012 GCA_051879755.1 Coprococcus sp.
GAAGTATCTCGATAATAAGGTCAATACAGTCAACAGCAGTAAGAAGTCCTGTTTTTATCTCTCGTATATTCTGCTGCTCATCAAGAAGCTTTTGATACTTTGTGTTATATAGTCCATACTTAAAATCCGTATATATGGAAAGTATCCTCTTAAGCCCCATGACTTCAGGTTTACCATTATTTATACAGTTTATATTTACACCAAATGTATCCTCAAGTCCAGCCTTCTTATACAAAATGTTAATAATATTATTTATTTCGTCATCTGAAGTTCCTTTTTTAACATCAATACACAGACATTCTCCTGTCTTATCGCCTCTGTCCGCTATATCAACTACTGCCGGCAGTTCTCTGTTTCTTGTCAGCTCTGCAACTGTATCAAGAAATCTGGCTGTTCCACCTATCATGGTAAATGGTATCTCGGTTACACATATACTTTTTCTTCCATATCCTATATCCCTTACCTCAACCTTGCCACGAACCTTTATCTTGCCAAGTCCCGTTTCATATACCTTTAGCAATTCATCCCTTGATGCATTTATTATTCCTCCTGTAGCAAAATCAGGTCCCTGCATAACCTCCATCAATTCTTCCAGAGAAACCTCAGGGTTTTTAAGATACATTATTGTTGCATCTATAACCTCCCCCAGATTATGTGACGGAATATTGGTCGCCATACCAACCGCAATACCGGTAGAACCACTAACTAATATATTGGGAACCTGAAAAGGCAGAAATGTAGGCTCTGTCTCTGTTCCATCAAAGTTAGGCACAAACTGGTCTTTGAAATATGGCAAATCCTTCATACATACATCTTCTGTATATTTTGATATTCTTGCCTCCGTATATCTCATGGCAGCAGCACCCGAGCCATCTACTGAACCAAAATTACCATGAGGGTCAACAAGCGGTATTGGGAGCTTCCAGTTCTGTGCTAAATTTACAAGGCCTTCATATATGGAGCTGTCACCATGCGGATGATATTTACCCATTGTATCACCGACTATTCTTGCACATTTTCTATGTGGCTTGTCAGAGCTTGCCAATCCATCTAACGAATATAATATTCTTCGCTGTACAGGTTTAAGTCCATCTCTTATATCGGGAAGGGCTCTCTCTGTTATAACGCTCATGGAATAATCAACATAAGATTGTCCCATCTCGCTTTCATAATCTACATTTAATATTTTCTCCGCCATATTGTCTCCTTATTAACTATATATCCAGAACAGCATCCATACTGTGATTTTCTATATATTCTCTTCTAGGCGCTACCTCAGTTCCCATGAGTGTCTGTGTCAGCTGATTTGCCTCTATGCGGCTGTTTATAGACACCTGCTTCAAAAGTCTTGTCTCCGGATTCATGGTAGTCTCATATAGCTGGTCTGCATCCATCTCACCAAGTCCCTTATACCGTTGAATGGTAAATTTACCTGTATGCGTCCTGCGATATTTCGCCAATTCATCATCAGAGTATAAATACCTGATATTTTTGCCCTCTCCTACACGATAAAGAGGAGGAATAGCAATATAGATATGACCTTCATTTATAAGATCCGGGAAGAATCTGTAGAAGAAAGTCAAAAGCAATGTTGCTATATGTGCTCCGTCAACATCCGCATCTGTCATTATTATTATCTTGTCATAATTCAACTTGGTTATATCAAAATCATTTCCATATCCCTGCATAAAGCCACAGCCAAATGCATTTATCAGAGCTTTTATTTCTGCATTCTCAAGCACCTTTGATACCGGTTTTTTCTCTACATTAAGTATCTTGCCCCGAAGCGGCAGAATAGCCTGATACTTCCTGTTTCTTGCAGTTTTCGCTGAACCTCCCGCAGAGTCTCCCTCTACAATAAATATCTCGCACTTTGATGCATCATTTGACTCCTGCTTTGCCAGCTTGCCGTTTCCTTCAAACGAAAATTTATTTATATTTATTTTGGATTTTTCTAATGCCTTACGTTTTGATAGTGCCACAGCCCTGTCTGCTATATCTTTAAGAACTTCATAATTTCTATCAAAATAAACTGTCAGCTGTTCCTTAACTATATCATCAACAGCCTTTGTAACATCAGTATTTGACAGTTTTGTTTTTGTCTGTCCCTCAAACTGCGGGTCAGGATGTTTTATGGAAATAATAGCCTGCATTCCGGAACGTATATCAGCACCACTTAGATTGGCATCCTTTTCTTTAAGTAAACCCAGCTCATTTCTTGCATAACTGTTTATAAGCTTTGCAAAGCCTGACTTAAAACCGGTTACATGTGTTCCTCCCTCAGGATTAGTAATATTATTTGTAAAACCTATTATATTCTCTTCTCCATCTTCTGTCATAAGAAATACAATATCAGCAGCTATGCCATCTTTCTCTCCTGATATGGCAACTACAGGTGATGTATGTGTAAGGCCCTCAGATATATCTTTTACAAATGCAGACAATCCTCCCGGCTGATGATATACCACCGGTTCCTTTCCGTCCCTCTTATTATGAAAGGTTATTGTCAATTCCGGATTCAGATAAGCAGTTTCTTTTATACGTTGTTTTATTGCATCTGCCTTAAATTTTACCGTTTCAAATATTGTATCATCAGGATAAAGCGTAACCGTTGTTCCTGTTCTCTTCTCTTTGAGCTTTGTTTTAGGCAGAAGTCCATTTTCCAGCTCTGTTACAGGCACACCATATTCATATTCATCATGATATAAATAACCATCTCTTGCAATATCTACTATAAGCTTTTTTGAAAGAGCATTGACAACAGCTGAGCCAACACCATGAAGTCCTCCGCTTATCTTATAGGTAGAACTATTAAACTTACCTCCTGCATGAAGCACTGTATATACTACACGTTCTGCCGGAATTCCTTCCGTCTCATGCATATCTACAGGAACACCTCTTCCATCATCCGATACAGTTGCAGAGCCATCCTCATTTATACTTACATATATGTTATTGCAATAACCTGCCAGATGCTCATCTACAGAATTATCTATAAGCTCCTGAATAAGATGATTAAGGCCTCCCCTGCCTGTATTTCCTATATACATACCCGGTCTTAATCTTACAGGCTCAAGACCTTTTAATACCTCAATGTTTTTTGCACTATATGACATAGTATTTCTCCATTTCCAAATAATGTTCATATTATAGCTTAAAAGTTTCTTTTTGAAAACACCAAATTTATATATCGGTCTTTAATGGCTCTATAATATCCAGGTCAAAATAGAATACAACACCATCTTCAACATTATATACACCATACATTTTATTATGAGCCTGCATTGAAGCAGCTACTATAGACAGCCCTATTCCGCTTCCGCCATATTCCCTTGTTCTTGCTTTATCTACCTTATAGAACTTAATAAATACCTTATCAAGCTCCGAAACAGGAATAGTAGGACCTTCATCATATACAAATACCCTTACGTTTCCTGTAATAATTCCTTTCTCCGGAATATCAAGCGTTTTGTCATATCGGGAAACAGCAGTCCATACTCTGACCTTGCCACCCTCTGTACAATAATGCAGGGCGTTTGTCAGATAATTTGTAAATACTTCCTCTATCATGAATTCATCAGCATATACATATAAAGGTGTCTGTTCCTCATACAACATATTACATTTACTCTGCTCAATAAGTATGGCGGAAGAATCAATTACATTTCTTATGAGTGCGTCTATATCAAACACTTCCGGATTTATCCTGTTATTACCAAACTCTATCTCATTTAAATCAAGAAGCTGCTTTACAAGCTTATTCATCTTGGCAGCTTCATCCATAATAACTTCGCAATAAAAATCCTTATTTTCCTCATCATCATTAATATTATCCATAAGACCTTCTGCATACCCCTGTATTAATGCAATAGGTGTCTTAAGCTCATGCGATACATGTGACAGAAATTCTTTCCGCATCTCATCTATCATTATTTTTTCATCTATATCTGTCTGAAGTCTGGCATTTGCCTGCTGAAGCTCATTTAATGTATTCTTAAGTCTGAACGAAAGCTCATTCATATATATAGCAAGCTCACCGATTTCATCATTAGAAGGATTCTCTACCTTTGCATCAAAGTCGAGTTTTGACATACGTTCTGCCACATTTGTAAGCTTCTTAATTGGTCTGGCAAATATATTACTAAAAAAGTACATAATAACACAGCCGATAATTGCTACAATTGCAAGTACCGTAAAAACAAATTTAACCGTAGTCTTAATAGTAGCATCGATACGTGAAACTGAGGTTCTGATTATTATTACAAAACCATTATCCAAAAAGCCAACTATATCAAAATAACTTGAATTTGTTTTTTTATCCCTTGTTATCTGTATATTATAATTTCTATGTCTTTCTATCTCTTTTCGATATATCTGAGAATTTTCTGCATTTGCATTCTGACTGATTCCTAAAAACTCTGCAATAAACTTCAGATTATCAAATACAGTTGAATTCTCATTTACTGATGTATATATTTTATTATTTATATCATCCACAATATATATCATGGCGTCAGCTTCATTTGAAACATCAGTAGTTAATGTTTTCTCATCATAATCTCTTATCTCACTAAATTCCCTATTACAGGATTTGTAGGTTGCAATAAGCTTATCCTTAATATCCTTATAATAATATTTTTTTACAAAAACCAGAGAAATAGCACACGACAACGCTATCATAAAAGCTATAATAGCCATAAGGCATAGTGTGATTTTAGTTTTTATCGACCCTTTCATCATCCACCTCGAATTTGTAGCCCATACCCCAGATAGTCTTGATATAATCGCCCTTATCGCCAAGCTTACTTCTTAACTATTTGACATGGGTATCTATGGTTCTGGCGTCCCCAAAATAATCATAGTTCCATACGTTATTTAATATTTTCTCCCTTGAAAGTGCTACACCCTTATTCATGATAAAATATTGCAGCAATTCAAATTCCTTAAAGCTCAGTTCTACATATTTTCCGTCGATGCTTACAAGATGCGCCGACAAATCCATATTTATACCTCCGGCAGTAAGCTTATCCTCAATAACAGCATCTGATGTTCTGCGAAGAATAGCCGATACCCTTGCCACAAGTATCTTTGGACTAAACGGCTTTGTTATATATTCATCTATACCAAGTTCAAAACCAAGCAGCTCATCTCTTTCATCCGATTTTGCCGTAAGCATAATAACAGGCACCTGCGAATATTTTCTTATCTCCTTACATGTTTCCCAGCCATCCAGCTTAGGCATCATTATATCGAGAATAATAAGCGATATATCTTTATTATTCATAAATATATCAAGCGCCTCTTCACCATCTCCTGCTTCAAGGACTATATAACCTTCCTTACTAAGGAAATCCTTAACCAGTTTTCTCATTCTGCTTTCATCATCTACTACGAGAATTTTTATATTATCCATAAATCCTCCTTTTACTGCACTGTACGCAATAATTTTTTCTTATAAATATAACATTAAGGTATGAAATAAATGTGAAAATTTGTAATAAATACATGAATACTGCCACCGGCAGTCGTTACTGCATACTTTGGTATGAAAAAATCTGCACTGACAACCAGATGTAGTTGCTATTGCAGATTTTAACTGTCTATTATTAATTAACAATTGTCACATTGTTATCAACTGCCATTTTTTCTACAGCAGTTTTATACTCTGCATATTTATCTTCTGCCTGCCTAAGTAATTCCGAAGCCTCTGTCTGGTAATCGGTTTTATTTTCCTTAAGTGCCTCGTCAACCTTCTTAAGCGCCTGGAACTGATAATCCATTGAACTGTAATAAAGCTCCTTTACAGCCTTAACCTCTTCATTATCAACTGATATTGCTTCAATACTTTTCAGGAATTCTTCATATTGCGGCAGAATACTATTCTCAAGCCCGCTAAGCAGTGCCTCCGTATCCACCTTATCACCGGTAAAATACCCATTATAAGTATTCATTATTTCTATCTCTTTTTTCTCAACTTCAGGGATATCTGTTCCTATAAGCTTCACAAAATCATCCCTGACACTCTTTTTCTCTTTATTCTTCTCTTTACCACATGCTGTACACGACAAAATCATCAGAGCAGCAATGGCAAATAGCAACAGCTTTTGTCTCATTTACTTTTTTCTCCTCATTGTATCCGGATGCTCGCTTTTATATTTCTCATACATATCCGGTCTTCTATCCTTTGTTCTCATTATGGACTGTTCAAGTCTCCATGCCTCAATGTTCTTATGATGACCTGATAACAAAACCTCAGGAACATCCATTCCCATAAAACTTGCCGGTCTTGTATATTGAGGATATTCCAGCAGATTATCATGAAAGGTTTCAATCTCTGCACTGTCATCATTATTTAAGACTCCGGGAACAAGTCTTGAAACTGCATCTATAATAGCCATAGCCGGAAGTTCTCCGCCTGTCAGCACAAAATCACCGATAGACATATATTCGTCTACTATCATATCCAGAACTCTCTCGTCTATACCTTCATAATGTCCACACAATAAAACTATATCATTCAGTTCTGCCAGTTCTCCTGCTATCTTCTGATTAAAAACTCTTCCCTGTGGTGTCATATATATAACGATAGGTTTATGCCCTATTTGTTCACAAACATGCATATATGCTTTATATACCGGCTCTGCCTGCATAACCATTCCTGCACCTCCGCCATATGGATAATCATCTACATGACCATGCTTATCATTCGTAAAATCTCTTATATTTATTGCTTCTATATGAAGCAGTCCTGCTTCCATAGCTCTTCCTGTAATACTTGTTTTCAGTCCATTCATCACCATGTCCGGAAATAAGGTCAGCACATAAAAATTCATAATTAATCTGTCTCCACCATCTCATAATCTTTTACCTTAACGCGTTTATTAACTGTATCTATTTCATATACAAACTCATCTATAACAGGTATAAGCTTTTCCTCATTATTCTTATTCTGCACAACAAAAACATGATTTGCCGGAGTTTCAAGTACATCAACAAGCTTACCCATCAATAT
>JBJEMQ010000282.1:0-1805 GCA_051879755.1 Coprococcus sp.
AGGTTTGTCCTGTATGTGCTCATCCACAGTCATACTTTGAAGTAAATGCAGAGAACTATTAGGAGGAAATGAAAATGAGATTTTTTATTTGTGAACATTGTGGAAATATTGTAGAAATGGTTAAAGATAAAGGTGTATCGGTAATGTGCTGTGGTCAGAAAATGACAGAGCTTATTCCCGGCACATCCGATGGCGCAGCAGAAAAGCATGTACCGGTTGTTACCGTTGATGGCAACAAGGTAAGTGTGATGGTAGGAGAAGTCGAACATCCAATGGTTGATGTACATTATATTGAATGGATTGCAATTGAGACATCAAAAGGTGTTCAAAGAAAGATGTTAAAACCGGAACAGGCTCCGAAAGCAGAGTTTATGCTAACGGATGGTGAATTTGTAGAAGCTGTGTATGCGTATTGTAACTTACATGGTTTATGGAAAGCGTAATAGCAGAATTTCATATGTAATTTCCAAAGAAGAAGACAAAACAGGGGTGAGAAACTTTTATTTTCTCCCCTGTGTTTTGCTAGGTGAGGATATCTATAACATACAAAAAATATGTGATAAAATATGGGAAAATGATTAATTCAAATTGTTGGAGGTCACAATGAAAAATATATTGGTTGTACTTGGTGGTGGCAGACCAAACGGAAATACAAAGCAATTGGTCGATGCTTTTATAAAAGGAGCCATAGAGGCCGGACACAGGGTTGAATTGATATCCCTGAATAAGATAACCGTCAATGGGTGTATCGGATGTAATGCTTGCCGGTATGGGAAGCCTTGTGTTCAAAAAGATGACTTTAATGACCTCATCCCCAAAATCAAAGCGGCAGATTTAATTGTGTTTGCTTCTCCGTTGCTTTTCTGGACAATATCGTCCAAACTAAAAGCGTTTATAGAACGTTTCTATTGCATTGCGGAAGCTGACGAAAATTCTCCGCTGGGTCGCTATGAAAAATACCCGGTAAAGGATGCCGCATTATTGATGACTTCAGCAGATAACTTTTTTTGGACATACGAGCAGGCAGTTTCTTATTACAAGTTCACGCTTATAAACTATATTGGTTTCCGTGACAAAGGTGTGCTGTTAGCTGGTGGCTGTGGCGATACTAATGGTAAACCACAAATCGATAAAACATCGTATTTGGTACAAGCATATGAATTTGGAAAAACAATTTAAGTGGAGGATTGCATATGAACATACTACTCATTTCTGGCAGTCCTAGAAAATGTGGAAATACATATCTCCCAGAATGGCTCATTTGAAAGGTGACACCCATATCTCTCCTGCAGCAAAATATACTTGTTAGCGTTGTTTTCTTCAATCAGAGTGGGAATTCCTTTCAGCCAGGAATTCGCGGAAGAGCGCAGGCATTTACATTTATAGATGCCTGATGGCAAGACAAATGCAAGTTCGTCATCATTCGGCTTTTCTATTTCACTATAGGCAAATGCCTGAGTATTCCCCTCTTTTGACAGATAAAGCAGTCCCTGCTTGTAGAGACTGATATAGCTACCTTCTTCCATGCGGAAATATAGTTCTGTCATGGATGAGATATATTGTTTCTGCGTAGGATACAGGTCTTTTAGCGGTTCAAGAAGAAGGAAGCGTTCCGGGAATTCATGGGTGTAGTAGGAATCAGTTTCCGGAAGCTGTTCGCTTTCTTCCAGATGATTAGACATATTCTTAAGCTTATCCATGGTGCGGTTAATTCGGGCAATTTCCTTATTTGCCATAGCCACGCCATCCCGTAAAATCAGGTCTATATTTAATGTTCCATTTTTTTCTAAATAAGAAGGAAATTG
>JBJEMQ010000283.1:0-6976 GCA_051879755.1 Coprococcus sp.
CAAAAGAAGCTGGTGGAATTACCCAGCATATTGGTGCCTATGTGGTAGAGAGTAATGGAGAAAAGATTACATTTTTAGATACACCGGGACATGAGGCATTTACGTCCATGCGTATGCGTGGTGCACAGTCAACAGATATAGCTATTCTTGTTGTTGCTGCAGATGATGGTGTTATGCCACAGACTATTGAGGCAATAAATCATGCAAAGGCTGCCGGAATAGAAATAATAGTAGCAATTAATAAGATTGATAAAGAAAGTGCAAATATTGAACGTGTTAAGCAGGAGCTTACCGAATATGAACTTATTCCTGAGGATTGGGGAGGTTCGACAGTATTTTGTCCTGTTTCTGCACATACTAAAGAGGGTATTGATAACCTCCTTGATATGATACTTCTGACAGCAGAGGTGCTTGAACTTAAGGCAAATCCTAACAGAAAAGCTCGTGGTATTGTTATAGAGGCTGAGCTTGATAAGGGTCGTGGTCCTGTTGCTACCATGCTTGTACAGAAGGGTACACTTAGGGTAGGTGATTACCTTGCTGTTGGTTCATCACATGGAAAGGTTCGTGCAATGACGAATTCAAAGGGTGAGCGTGTAAATGAGGCAGCACCTTCAACACCTGTACAGATACTTGGACTTGATACTGTACCTGGTGCAGGTGAGATATTTATGGCTGTTGATAATGAGAAGGAAGCAAGACAGATATCAGAGACATATATATCACAGGGAAGACAGAAAATGCTTGCTGATACTAAAACAAAGATGTCATTGGATGATTTGTATAGTCAGATACAGGCAGGTAATATTAAAGAGCTGAAGATTATTATAAAGGCTGATGTACAAGGTTCAGTAGAAGCGGTTAAACAGAGCCTTTGCAAGCTTTCTAATGAAGAGGTAGCTGTTAAGTGTATACATGCCGGTGTTGGTGCTATTAATGAGTCAGATATTATTCTGGCATCTGCATCAAATGCTATTGTTATAGGCTTTAATATCCGTCCTGATGCAAGAGCTAAGGATATGGCTGATGCAGAGGGTGTAGATATAAGATTATACAGAGTTATTTACAATGCTATAGAGGATATTGAGTCTGCAATGAAGGGTATGCTTGATCCTATATATGAAGAACAGATTATAGGTCATGCAGAGATAAGACAGACTTATAAAGCTTCCGGTGTTGGTATGATAGCAGGTTCTTATGTACTTGATGGTACTATAAACAGAAACTGCAGTGTCAGAATAACTCGTGAGGGCAATCTTATATATGAAGGCAAGCTGGCATCACTTAAGAGATTTAAGGATGATGTAAAGGAAGTAAAGGCTGGATTTGAATGTGGTATCGTACTTGAGAATTTCAACGATATTGCAGAAGAGGACCAGATAGAAGCATATCAGATGGTAGAGGTTCCGAGAAAGTAATATGAGAAAAAACAGTGTAAAAAATAATAGAATAAATGTACAGGTGCAAAGAGAACTGGGACGCATTATAAGCAGAGAAATAAAGGACCCGAGAATTAATCCTATGACCTCTGTTGTAGATGTAGTTGTGACTCCGGATCTTAAGTACTGTAAGGCATATATCAGTGTACTTGGTGATGAGGAGTCTGTTGCAGATACTCTTGCCGGATTAAACAGTGCAATGGGATTTATAAGAAGAGAACTGGCACACTCCATTAATCTTCGTAATACTCCTGAGATTACATTTATCATGGATCAATCCATAGAATATGGTGTAAATATGTCGAAAAAGATTGATGATGCAGTTAAAGATATAGTAGATGAGGAAGAAAAATCAGAAGAAAATGAATGATTTTATTAAAGAGATAGAGAATGCAGATACAATTGCCATAACAGGACATATAAGTCCTGATGGCGATTGTGTAGGCTCTGTTATAGGATTGTATAATTATATAACCGGCAGTTATAACAAGACCGTACAGGTCTATCTTGAGAATTTTTCTAAAGATTTCATGTTTTTAAATGGAGCTGAATTTGTAAAACATGAACTTGATGATAAGGTATATGATTTATGCATTGTTGTAGATTGTGGAGATGCAGAACGACAGGGGATTTTTATAAAATATTATCAAGAGGCCGGACGTACTATGTGCATAGACCACCATATATCTAACCAGGGCTTTGGAGATATATGTTATGTGGATGTGGAAGCATGCTCTGCGGCAGAAGCATTATATAAGCTGATGGATACAAATAAAATAGATAGTGCAGCAGCAGAAGCTTTATACCTGGGGATTGTGCATGATACAGGCGTATTCAAGCACAGCAATACAACAAAAAGTGCAATGACAATTGCCGGTTGCCTGATTGAAAAAGGTGCAAGACCTTATTATGTTATAGATGAAACATTTTATAAGAAAACATTTACACAGAATAAGCTGCTTGGTCTTGCTTTATCAAAGGCATGTCTGTATTCAGATGGGAAGATTATCAATAGTGTATTGACAACGGATGATTTTAACAGTCTTGGCGCATCAAAGCTTGATACAGATGGTATTGTTGACCAGCTTCGCATTACAGAAGGTATAGATGTAGCATTTTTTATGTATCAGACAGGAAATGATGAGTATAAGATATCATTACGTTCCAATAATATAGTCGATGTAAGTCAGATTGCATGCAGGCATGGTGGCGGTGGACATATAAGAGCAGCAGGTTTTTCTATGACGGGAAATCCTGACATGATAGTAGATATAGTGGTTGAGGATATAAATAAGCAGTTATAAGAAATCTATTGAGATTATTTTATAGACTTAAGTTGATATAAGGGTATTTTATGATAGATGGTTTTATAAACGTATACAAGGAGCAGGGCTATACTTCGTTTGATGTAGTAGCAAAGCTTCGCGGTATACTAAAACAGAAAAAAATAGGTCATACCGGAACACTTGACCCTATGGCGGAAGGTGTACTATTGGTATGTCTTGGAAATGCAACAAAGATGTGTGATTTGTTGACTGAGAAGGATAAAAGTTATACATGTGTTATGCTGCTTGGCAAGACTACTGATACAGAGGATATAACAGGCACTGTTCTATCTGAAAACAGCAGTATACCGGATGAAGATACAGTAAAAGAGACCATACTTTCTTATATTGGCGAATATCAGCAGGTTCCGCCTATGTATTCAGCTATTAAAGTAAACGGTAAAAAACTGTATGAACTGGCAAGACAGGGGATTGAAATAGAAAGACAGGCAAGGTCTGTCATCATACATAGTATTGAGATAGAAGAGATAGAACTGCCGAGAGTCAGATTCAAGGTCAGATGTTCCAAGGGAACATATATAAGAAGTCTGTGTCGTGATATAGGTGAAAGCTTACATTGTGGTGCTGTTATGGAGCAGCTTATAAGAACGGAAGTTAAAGATTTCCGAATAGAGGACAGCATAAGGCTTGCTGATATCGAGTCAGCAAGAGACGATGGAAGCCTTATGAAATATGTACTCAGTACAGATATGCTTATGAAGGAGCTTCCGGCACTTCATATAAAAATGAGTGCCATGCGTCTGCTTTTAAATGGTAATAAGCTTAGAGCTTGTGATTTTGAAGAAAATAAAGTTATATATGATAAAAACGTAAAAGTATATGATGCCTATGGTAAATTCACAGCACTTTATACATATGATAGAGATAGAAATCAGTATGTTCCATTTAAAATGTTTTTGTCATAATAAGAATATGGAGAGTGTTTGATATGCTTCATATAAAAGGTACAAAAAAAGTTAAATTTGATATAAACAGTAAATGTGCTGTTGCTCTTGGCAAGTTTGATGGTATACATGGCGGACATATGCTGTTGCTTAATCAATTGAACGAACTATCAGAGCAGGGATTTACAAGTGTTGTATTTACATTTGATTATAAGAAAAATCATGTGTTTGATGTGGAAAATATGAAGAATATTTATACGTCAGAAGAAAAGGCTAAGGTTATAGAGGAAACAGGAATTGATATTTTGTTGGAGTATCCTTTTGATGATGAATTTGCCTGCCGGAAACCGGAGCATTTTGTAAATGATATACTTGTGAATATGCTTCATGCAGCATATATAGTAGTGGGTGAGGATTTTCATTTTGGAAAGAACAGGTCAGGAGATGTTGAACTCCTAAAGCAGCTTGCAGGTAAATACGGGTACCGGGTAATTGCAATACCAAAAAAGATATCAGAGAATAATGTAATAGTCAGTTCTACATTAATACGTGAGCAGATAGCAGCAGGAGCTATGGAGAGTGTAATAGAATTGATGGGCAGACCATACAGTATCACGGGACAAGTTGTAATGGGAAAGCAGCTTGGCAGAACTATAGGTATTCCTACTGCAAATATTCTTCCTGTTAAAGGAAAGATATATCCGCCGGCAGGTGTATATGCTTCAAGAATAAGAATTATGGACGATATTTCAAATGTATTTTGTGATTCATTCAGATTGTACAGTGGAATTACGAATATCGGAGATAATCCTACCGTAAATGAAGATGGAAATATAACAATAGAAACAAATATATTTGATTTTGATGATGATATATATGGTAAAAAGATAAAAGTAGAATTAATTTCTTATATAAGACCTGAAATAAAATTTGACGGAATAAATCAGCTTAAGGAACAAATGAATAAGGATATGAATGCAGCACGAAAAATCTTAAAATAGATATATTATAAAAATCGAAACTCCGGCGCCGCTTTTGCGTCGATTTAGCGACAAAATTCCTATGCACAAGCGAGCGCGGTCTAACGGAGTATTTTTATCTAATTACAGTTTCAATAAAAAATACAATTCCCCAAAACATAAAAATTAGAAGATTAAGCGGGAATCTTCGGTAATTCAATTACCGAGTTCACAAGAAAAGGATATAATATTGATAAATATATAGAAAAATGATAAAAACCAGCGTAAAATATATAAAAGGTACTATGGACTTAAAATATAAAAGATAGAATTAATTTACAATTAAAAGGAGAAAATGATTATAATGTTAAAGAAAAAAATGTTTCATAGGGTACTGGCATATATATTAACTATATGTCTCGTGATATCAGGCATAAGTATTCCTGCATGGACAGTGGGTGCTTCATCTGTAAGTTTGGATTTAAAGCCTGATACGGGCTGGAAGACATTAACAGCTGTTTCAGATGAATGGAGTGATAGTAAAAAAGCTGAAATCAGGTTTAGTCCTTCAAGTGAATATCCAACGCTTAAGGCCATAGCAGATGCAGGTTATGATACCCTTAAGATTGGTTATGAGGTTGAATATTTTACTGCGGAAGGCAGCGCGGGAGTTATGCCATTTGCTTCATATGGTACAGGATGGAGCAACAATGATATATGGGAGAATTTGACAGGTCCGGGTACATATGATGTGTCGCTTAATTTAGCAGCAATCAGTAAAACAGATACAAACACTCTTAATTTTGGTATTCAGATTGCGAATATTACAGGAGATATAAAGATAAGAATTACTTCGGCAATTCTTACAGGAACAGGTGAATCAGGAAACGCAGGTGGGGAAAGTGGAGGAGCATCAGATGGAAGTTCTGAGATTGCTACAGATATAGAGTATAATTATGCAAAGCTTCTTCAAGAATCATTATATTTTTATGATGCAAATATGTGCGGAACAGATGTAAAGGAAAAAAGTGAACTTTCATGGAGAGATAATTGTCATGCAGGCGACAGTAAAGTTATGTATGACGGTAATATTGTAGATTTAAGTGGTGGTTATCATGATGCGGGAGACCATGCAAAGTTTGGATTGCCACAGGCATATGCCGCATCTACTCTTGGAATAAGCTATTATCAGTTTAAAGAGGCATTTACGGAGCTTGGACTGGAAGAACATTATAAGAGGATAATGGACAGATTTGTAGATTATTTTGAGAGATGTACCATACTTGATACTAATGGAAATGTAAAAGCATTTTGTTATCAGGTTGGTTCGGGAAATACTGACCACAGTTATTGGGGTGCGCCTGAGAAGCAGGCCGATAGAAATAATCAGGTATGGTTTACAGACAGTGGTGTTCCTGCAACGGATATTGTTTCAGAAACTGCTGCAGCTTTAGCTATATACTATATGAACTTTAAGTCTTCAGACAGTAAAAATGCAGATAAGGCATTGGAATATTCAAAAAAGCTATTTGATTATGCTAATAGCTTTGAAAATAAATCATGTGTAAAAATTGAAACAGATAATGCAACCGGAAATCCTTTTTATAACTCAACGAGTTGGGAGGATGATTATGCCTTAGCAGCTGCGTGGTTATATAAAGCAACCGGAAATGATACTTATAAATCGGCATATAATAGCGTATATTCATCGAAAAACTGGGTCGGCTGGGTACTGTCATGGGACGATGTATCTTCGATAGCAATGCTTTATGGTCCTAATGAGTCGCAGAGAAAATATGCAGCAGATTATGTTACGAAGACAATAAATGAAAAAACCCAGACAGGTGATAATAATTATGTGAGAATTGAAAGCTGGGGTTCTGCCAGATATAATTGTGCATTACAGCTTACAGGACTTATATATGATTCAAAGCAATATGGCAGTTGGGCAAATGGACAAATGAAATATTTGCTTGGTAATAATGCAGGGCATCATTGTTTTGTTATCGGATATAATCAATATTCAGTTAAATATCCACATCATAGAGCTGCCAGTGGATATGAAGGCTCAGTCGCAGGAACAAGAGAGCAGGCACACTGCCTTGCAGGTGCATTAGTTGGAGGACCATCGGGTACAAGCTTGTCATATGTTGATACGGCAGATGATTATAATCAAAATGAAGTGGCACTTGATTATAATGCAGGTCTTGTTGGTGCGGCAGCAGGTCTTTATCTCTATATTAAATATAATGGTACAGATGAGGAAAAAGCTGTACAAAAGACTGTTTTAAGGTCAGAAATTTCAAATGAAATGCGAAATCTTTCAGGATCATCCTCAGAAGAACCGT